>JADLGX010000124.1 GCA_020849095.1 Candidatus Eiseniibacteriota bacterium | reverse complement strand
GCGGCGACGTCGAGGCGACGATCGCCAACTTCCGCGTCACGAGCGAAGAACTGCGCGACGCCATGAAGGAGAACCGCGCGCTCGTGCACTCCACCATGGAGAACGCGAACGCCGTCAGCCAGACCGCGCGCGAGCTGACCACGGGGCGGCAGGCGCAGATCGAGCGCACGCTGGACACCATGGAGCGTTCGGTCGCCAACATCGAGCGGCTCACCGCGCGGCTCGACTCGCTGCGCGCCGAAACCCAGGCGCTGGTCGGCAAGGTGGACCACGGCGACGGCTCGCTGAGCAAGCTGATCAACGACCGCCAGCTGTACGACGACGTGCGCGCCTCGGTGAACTCGCTCAACCTGCTCATCGAGGACATCAAGAAGCACCCGAGGAAGTACATCAACCTGAGCATCTTCTGATCCGCATCCGCCCCCGCAAGGCGACCTCGGCATGGCGATGAAACCCAGGCCCGCGAAAGCGGGCAAGACGTCGTTCTTCTGCACGGCCTGCGGCAACGAACAGCCGCGCTGGTTCGGGCATTGTCCCTCGTGCGGTGAGTGGAACACCGCCGCCGAGGCTCCCGCCGGTGGCGCGCCGGGCAAGCCGGGCGCCGCCGTCGCGGCCGCGGGCCGCCGCGGCGCCGCGCGCTGGGTGCCGGCCGGCGAGAGCCGCGCCGAGGGACCGCAGCCGCTGGCCGACGTGTCCATGGCGCACGCCGAGCGCGCCGCCACCGGCATGCGCGAGTTGGACCGCGTGCTGGGCGGCGGACTGGTGCCGGGTTCGCTGCTGCTGGTGGGCGGCGATCCCGGAATCGGCAAGAGCACGCTCATGCTGCAGCTGGCGCTGTCGCTCGCGCGCGAGGGGCGCACCATCCTGTACGTGTCGGGCGAGGAGAGCGAGCAGCAGATCCGGCTGCGCGCCGCGCGCCTGGGCGCGGTGCCGCCCACGCTGCTGCTGCTGTGCGAGACCGATCTCGAGGCGGTGCTCGAATCCGCGGCGCGCGTGAACCCCGACTCGATGATCGTGGACTCGATCCAGACCATGTCGCGCTCCGACCTGGAGGGCGGCCCGGGCACGGTCACGCAGGTGCGGGAATGCGGACTGGCGTTGCTGCACTACGCCAAGGGCTCGCGCACGCCGGTGTTCCTGGTGGGACACGTCACCAAGGACGGCGCGGTCGCCGGCCCGCGCGTGCTCGAGCACATGGTGGACGCGGTGCTCTACCTGGAAGGCGAGCGCTACCAGCACTACCGCGTGCTGCGCGCGGCCAAGAACCGCTTCGGCAGCACCAACGAGCTGGGCGTGTTCGAAATGCTCGACACGGGACTGCGCGAGGTGGCCAACCCGAGCCAGGCGTTCCTTTCGGACGGTGACCGCAGCGAGCCCGGCGTGGCGGTGGTGGCGAGCCTCGAGGGTTCGCGCCCGCTGCTGGTCGAGGTGCAGGCGCTGGTCTCCACGTCGTTCTACGGCACGCCGCAGCGCGTGACCGCCGGCTTCGACCAGAAGCGCCTGGCGGTGCTGCTCGCCGTGCTCGAGCGCCGCGTGGGTCTCAAGCTGGGCCAGCACGACGTGTTCGTGACCGTGACGGGCGGACTCAAGCTGGACGATCCCGGCACCGACCTGGGCGTGGCGCTGGCGATCGCGTCGAGCTTCCGCAGCCGGCCGCTGCTGCCGCGCACGATCGCGCTGGGCGAGGTGAGCCTGTCGGGCGAGCTGCGGCGCGTCTCGCGGCTCGACGCGCGGCTGCGCGAGGCGGCGCAGCTGGGCTTCGTGCGCGCGGGATTCCCGCGCTCGCAGGCGGCCGACGCCGAGGCGGCGGGCATCGAGCGCGTGGCGCTGGGCACCGTGCGCGAGGCGTTCGACGCGCTGCTGGGCGAGCGTGTGGCGCCGCCCGCCGGCGAGAACGCGGCGCGGGCGCAGCGCGAGCCGCGCGGCGAGAGCGGGCGCGAGGCGCAGCGCGAGCCGCGCGGCACGCGCGACGGCCGGCGCCCGCCGGACCCCACCCGCGCACCGTGAGCGCCGTTCCTCCCGGGGGCCGCCCGCTCAGCGATGCCGCGCAGCGAGTGCAGGACGCGCTCGTCGCCAAGGGTTTCGCCCATCGCGTGATCGAGCTCGACTTTCCGGTCAAGACCGCGCAGGCGGCGGCGGACGCCGTGGGCTGCCGCGCGGCGCAGATCGTCAAGAGCCTGGTGTTTCGCGGCGAGAACAGCGGCCGTCCGGTGCTGGTGGTGGCGAGCGGCGCCAACCGCGTGAACACCGAATCGCTCGCCGCGCTGCTGGGCGAGCCCGTGGCCATGGGCAATCCCAAGTTCGTGCGCGAGGTGACCGGATTCGCGATCGGCGGCATCCCGCCGGTGGGGCACGCGCGCGAGATGTTCGTGGTGATCGACGAGGACCTGTTCGAGATCCGCGACCTGTGGGCGGCGGCCGGGCACCCGAACTCGCTCTTTCCGCTCACCGCCGACGATCTGGCCGCGATGACTGGCGGGCGGGTGACGAACATCCGTTAGGCGCGTCGTGCGCATCCCGGTTGCGTGGCCCGCGCGGACCTGATTACCTGCGCGTGCCCTTCCGCCGCGTACCTCCGAACCCTTTCGACGAGCACGTCATGAGCAGGACCGCCGCCATCCTCCTGTGCGCCGGCCGCGGTGAGCGGCTGGGCCACGACGTGCCCAAGGCGATGGTGCCGCTGGCCGGCCGCCCGCTGTTCAGCTGGAGCCTCGAGACGCTGCAGAGCTGCCCGGCCGTGGACGACATCGTGGTGGTGGGCGAGTCGCGCATTTTGAGAGAGTTGCTTTCGGCCTCCGGCCTGTCCCTTCACAAGGTGGTCGCGTGGGTCGAGGGCGGGCAGGAGCGCCAGCACTCGGTGGCGCGCGGACTGGCGGCGCTGCCGCCCGGATGCGACATCGTCGCGGTGCACGACAGCGCGCGCGCGCTGGTGAGCGCCGGGGTGGTCGAGCGCGCGATCACGATGGCGCGCGAGTGCGGTGCCGCTCTGGCCGCGGTGCCGCTGGCCGACACGCTCAAGCGCGTCGAAGAGGGCGTCGTCACGGAGACGCCGCCGCGCGCGGGATTGTGGTGCGCGCAGACACCGCAGGTGTTCCGGCGCGACTGGCTCGAAGCGGCGCACGCGGGGGCCGCCGGGGTGGTCACCGACGACGCGGCGCTCGTGGAGCAGCTGGGCCACGCGGTGCGCGTGTCGGAAGGCGACGCCACCAATTTCAAGATCACCACCGCCGCCGACCTGTCGGTTGCCGCGGCACTGCTGTCCGCCCGAAAGGAGCGCGCATGAACGCCCCCGTCACGCCACGCATCGGCATGGGCTACGACATCCATCGGATCGCCGCGGGCCGCCCGCTGGTGCTGGGTGGAGTGCGCTTCGAGAGCGACTGGGGACTCGACGGGCACAGCGACGCCGACGTGCTGCTGCACGCCATCGGAGACGCGCTGCTGGGCGCGGCGGGGCTGGGCGACCTGGGCGACCATTTTCCGCCCGGCGACCCGCAGTGGAAGGACGCCTCCAGTCTCGACCTGCTCGCGCGCATTTGTGCGCTGCTCGACCAGAAAGGCGTTCGCGTTCTCAACGTGGACGCCATGGTGGTCGCCGAGGCGCCCAGGCTGGCGCCGCGGCGCGCCGAAATGCTCGCGAACATTGCCGCTGCCCTGAGTGTCGAGGTGTCGCAGGTCAGCGTGAAGGCCACGACCAACGAGCAGTTGGGCGCGCTCGGACGCCGCGAAGGCATCGCCGCGATGGCCGTGGCGCTCGTGGGCGGCTGAGACGCTGGCCTTGCGAATTGCATGGCGCGCGGCTCACATTCGCTCGCCCTGTGAATATTCGCGATGTCGCGCCGGCCGCGGGTAAACCTTTCGGCATCCCTGCCGAAACGAAGCGGCACGGGAGGGCGAACCGCGAGCCCCCCACGGACGGCAAACATCACCTGTCACTCCATCCTGCCAGATGATCGAGTCCCCCACTGCGGCCGCACGCCGCGGATCGGAACGGCGGCGGAGACGCTCCGGACCCGGAGCGCCCCGCGAGCCGATCTCTCGTCGCGGCAGGGGAACAATGGATGGATGAGCTCGAAGTCCAGGGATCGGCGCAGCGTCGAGATCAGTACCTGACCGTTCTCCTCGGGCAGCAGGAGTTCGGGATCGCGATTCTCGATGTGCAGGAGATTCGCGGCTGGACCACGCCGACTCCGGTGCCGAACGCGCCCGACCGATTTCGCGGCGTGATCAACCTGCGCGGGAGCGTCGTTCCGATTCTCGACCTGCGACACCTGTTCGGCTTGCCTGCTCCTGCGGACGACCATTTGTCGGTCACCGTGATCGTGCGCGTGGGCGACAGAGTCATCGGTGTCGCGGTGGATGGGGTGTCCGACGTCCTCGACATTCCGCCTTCCGACATCGCGCCTCCTCCCGACATCGGCCACGGCTATGACTCCGGTGGAATCTGGGGGATCGCCCGATCGAACGATCGCCTCGTCACTCTGCTCGTCATGGAGCACCTGATCGGATCCGCGGGTGTCGAATCGGCGGCCTGAAGCGTCTCGAATCCAACGATCCCGCAGGCCAAGCCCGCAACAGATGCCTCCGCTCCGAGCGGAGGGGAGACCCCGATGAAATGGTTCGTGAACCTGAAGACGCAAACGAAGCTGATCTCCGGCTTTGGCACCGTGGCCGCGATGCTGGCCATTGTCGGTCTGGTCGGAATGGCGAGCCTCACCCGGGTCAATGGGCAGCTGGACGATCTCTACGAGCACCATCTGGTCGGCGTCGCCGCCATCCTGTCCGCCGAGTCGGACATGCTTCGAGCGGGCCTGGCCGTTCGGCAGAGTGTGCTGGCGTCGAGTGATGCCGCCATCGAGGAGCAGCGGGGCACGGTCGTCAGGGCCGCCGGCGACATGTTGGCGGAACTCGAGACCGCAGCGGGCACTCTCGAGACCACCGAAGCCAAGGCCAGCCTCGATCGCGTGCGCGCCCGACACTCCGAGTGGAGTGCCGACATGCTGAATGTTCTCGAAATGGCGAAGGCCGGGCGGCGGTCACAGGCGATGGAGGCGATCGCGGAGTTTTCCGATGACGCCGGGGCCATGTCCGCCGAAATGGAGGCGCTTCGCCGGGACAAGCTGGCGCAAGCCAAGGAAGCGACCGTCGCTGCCGACAAGGTCGGGACCCAGACTGCGTTGTTCATGTTGCTGTTGATCCTGCTGGGCGCGGCCGGCGGAGTGGGTCTGGGCCTCTTCATCGCGAGACTGATCGCTGCGCCGCTTCAGCGCGCGGTGAGCGTGCTCGAATCGGTGGCGGAAGGAGACTTCACCCAGTCCATCGAGGTCCAGAGCAATGACGAGCTCGGTCGGATGGCGGCCGCGCTCAATGCTGCGGTCACTGGAATGCGCACCGCGCTCCAGCAGGTGCACCAGAACGCGTCGGCCGTGGCCGCCGCGGCCAAGCAGCTGTCGTCGGCGACCGACGAGATCTCGAGCGGCGCTCAGGAGCAGGCGAGCAGCCTCGAGGAGACCGCCGCGTCGCTCGAAGAGATGACGTCGGCCGTCAAGCAGAACGCCGACAACGCCTCGCATGCGGCCCAGCTGGCCCGCAGCGCGCGCGAAGTCGCCGAAAAGGGCGGCCAGGTGGTGAGCACGGCCGTGAACGCGATGGACGAGATCAACTCGTCGTCGCGCAAGATCGCCGACATCATCACGGCGATCGACGAGATCGCGTTCCAGACCAACCTGCTCGCGCTGAACGCGGCGGTCGAAGCCGCGCGTGCCGGTGAGCAGGGCCGCGGGTTCGCCGTGGTGGCCGCGGAAGTGCGCAACCTGGCGCAGCGCTCGGCGTCGTCGGCCAAGGAGATCAAGACGCTGATCAACGACTCGGTCGACAAGGTCGAGGCGGGCTCCCGGCTGGTGAACCAGTCGGGCGAGACGCTCGAGGAGATCGTGTCCTCGGTGAAGCGCGTGACGGACATCGTGGGCGAGATCGCGGCTTCGTCGCGCGAGCAGTCCACGGGCATCGAGCAGGTCAACACCGCGGTCACCCAGATGGACGGCGTGACGCAGGCCAACGCGTCGCAGACCGAGGAGATGTCCAGCACGGCCGAGAGTCTCTCGGACCAGGCGCAGCAGCTGATGAACGTGGTGCGCCGCTTCAAGCTGGACTCCAGCGGCTCCACGTCGGCGGCGACGCCGTCGGCGGGCAGCCACACCGCATCGCACGCCAGCGCGCCGAAGCCGGCTCGCAAGGCGCTCAAGATCGCCAAGCGCAGCACCCGCCCGGCGGTTCACGCGTCGGCGAGCGCCCCGGCTCCGGAAATGGCGGCGACGGGAACGGATGGCGGGTTCGAGGAGTTCTGATCCCGAGGCAGAGATCGGCATCTCGGGGGCGGCGCGGCCAGCACGGTCGCGCCGCTCTTCTCTTTCCGGGCGGCGGGTCCGCCGAGTCGCGCGAAACCATGACTCAAGTTCGGCTCCGCGCGGCACGAAGACCCTCACGTGGAGTCGCCGCGGTCCCGGCCCCGGACCGAATCCCGTGCGCCCACGCCAATCTCCGGTCTCGCCCAATCCGAGGGGAAGAATGCCCCGCACCCGCCGTCCCGCCGACGCTGCAGCCGCCGTCGCCGCCGTCGCACCCGCGCGCCCGAAACGCACCCGTTCGCGCGCTGCTGTGGCCGCGCCTCCCGCGGAGCCCGTCGCGCTCCTCTCGCACCCCGTCGAGCTCGAACCCGCGGCCGACGCCGAACCCGTCGTTGCGGTCACGGTCACGGCCGGCGCCGATCCTGCCACGCCCGCGATTCGCCAGTACCTCACGTTCGTCGTGGACGGCCAGGAGTTTGGGATCGAGATCCACAACGTGCAGGAGATCCGCGGCTTCTCCAATGTCACTCCGCTGCCCAACACGCCCCCGCACATCAAGGGGCTCATGAACCTGCGCGGCGCGGTGATCCCCATCTTCGACCTGCGCGCCTGGTTCGGCGGCGGGCAGGCCGAGTGCACGCGCACGTCGGTGATCGTCACGGTCACCGTGGGCGAGCGCCTGGTGGGCCTGCTGGTGGATGCGGTCTCCGACGTGCTCGACGTGGAGGGACGGTCGCTGGCGCCGCCGCCGGACCTGGGACCCGGCGTGGACACCACGCTCCTGGCCGGACTCGCCACGGTGGGTGAGCGGCTGGTCGCGGTGATCAAGGTGGACGAACTGGTCGGGGGCATGATGGCGGCCTGACCGGGCCGCTTGGTCCCGGAGCGCCGTTCCTGCAATGATGCGCGCCGCGCCCGACGGGGCGCTCGTGCCGCCCGTCCCCCTCTCCAGGAACCCGCGCCATCGTGTCCGACCCGACGACCCCTGTTCGCGTCCGCTTCGCGCCCAGCCCCACCGGCTGGCTGCACGTGGGCGGCGCCCGCACCGCGTACTTCAACTGGCTCTTCGCCCGCCGGCACGGCGGAGCGTTCGTGCTGCGCATCGAGGACACCGACGCCGCGCGATCCACCGGCGAGAGCGAGCGCGGAGTGCTCGACGACCTGCGCTGGCTGGGGCTGCAGTGGGACGAGGGCCCGGACAACGGCGGGCCGCACGGCCCCTACCGCCAGAGCGAGCGCCTGGACCTCTACCGCGAGCGCGCCGCCGAACTGCTCTCGCGTGGCGCCGCGTTCCGCTGCTTCTGCACCGACGAGTCGCTCGAGCAGCGCCGCCAGGCGTCGCTCGCCGCCGGCCGTCCGCCGCACTACGACGGGCGCTGCCGCGACCTGCCACCGGCCGAGGCCGCCGCGCGCGCCGCCGCGGGCGAGTCCTGCAGCATCCGCTTCAAAGTGGCCGACCGCCCGTGGGCGCTTCGCGATCACGTGCGCGGCGAGGTCACGTTTCCCGCCGGCATGGTGGGCGACTTCGTGATCCTGCGCTCGAGCGGACTGCCCACCTACAACTTCGCGTGCGTCGTCGACGACGCGGCCATGCGCATTTCGCACGTGCTGCGCGCCGAGGAGCACCTGGCCAACACGCCGCGCCAGCTCATGCTGTACGACGCTCTGTCGGCGGCGCCGCCCGAGTTCGCGCACGTCGCGCTGATCCTGAACCGCGACCGCACCAAGATGAGCAAGCGCTCGGGCGAGGCCGCCGTGGCGGTGGGCGACTGGCGCCGCGCCGGTTACGTGAGCGACGCGCTGCTCAGCTACCTGGCGCTGCTCGGATTCCATCCCGGTGACGACCGCGAGACCCTCTCTCGCGCCGAGATGCTCGAGGCGTTCACGCTCGACCGGCTCGGCAAGAGCGGCTCGGTGTTCGACTCGGCCAAGCTGCAGTGGGTCAATGCCCACTACCTGCACCACGCCACCGGCGAGCAGCTGTCGGGGTGGCTCGCGACCGGCCCGGGCCCCGTGCCCGAGGGGGGCGACGACTGGGCGGCGAGCGTGGCGCAGTTGACCGCGCCGCTCGATGCGGCGGCCCGCGTCAAGCTGATCGAAGCCGTGCGCGGCAACGTTTCCACGCTCGCCGACGTGGCGGGCGAGATCGGCTACCTGGTCGGGGGCACGTTCTCGACCGAGCCCGAGGCGGCCGAGGCGCTGGCCGCCGCTGGAGCCGGCGCGCTGCTGTCGGCGCTGGCCGAATCCCTGGGCGCACTTGCCGAGTGGAGCGGGGAGGGCTTTAAATCCGCGCTTCAGTCCACGGGCAAGGCGCAGGGGCGCAAGGGGCGTGACCTCTTCATGCCCGTCCGCGCCGCCCTGACCGGCCGCACGCACGGACCGGAACTGCCGTTGCTGGCCGACCTGCTCGGAAAAGACCGCTGTCTCGAACGGCTGCACGACGCAGCCCGTCGCGCCGGCTGATGCGCGCGAACCACCACCAAGGAGTTTCCATGAAAGTTGCCGTCCTGATGGGCGGCCGGTCGGCCGAGCGCGAAGTCTCGCTCAGCACCGGACGTGGCATCGCCGAGGCCCTGCGCAACCTGGGCCATGAGGTCACGTCGCTCGACGCCGCGGATGGCGCGGTGCTGCCGCCCGGAGAAGAGCAGTCGGCGGCGCGCACGTCCGCCGAGGTGCACAAGCTTCCGCAGGAAGCCATGCTCGGCGTGGTGCAGGCGCCCGCGGTGAAGGCGGCCGACGTGGTGTTCCTGGCCGTGCACGGCACGTGGGGCGAGGACGGCACGCTGCAGGCCGCGCTCGAGATGGCCGGCAAGGTCTACACGGGCTCGGGCGTGCTCGCGAGCGCCGTGGCGATGGACAAGGCGATGACCAAGCGCGTGTTCGAGCGCGAGGCGCTGCCCACCCCGCACTGGATGATCCTCGAGGCCGGTGTTCCCGGCAGCGCGCTGGACACCAAGCTGCTCGGCGGCTACCCGCTGGTGGTCAAGCCCAACGCGCAGGGCTCCACGGTGGGACTGACGATCGTGAAGCATCCTTCCGAGCTGCAGCCGGCGATCCAGAAGGCCGGCGAGTTCGACCAGCAGATCCTGGTCGAGCAGTACATCGAGGGGCGCGAGCTGACCGTTCCGGTGATCGGCGACGAAGTGCTGCCGATCGTCGAGATCGAGCCCAAGAGCGGCTTCTACGACTACGCCTCCAAGTACACGAAGGGCGCGAGCACCTACACGTGCCCGGCCAAGCTGGACAAGGAACTGGCGCGCCACGTGCGAGAGCTGGCCGCCGAGGCCTCGCAGGTGCTGGGCTGCCGCGGCGTCACGCGCGTGGACTTCCGCCTCAACGAAGACGACGAGCCGTACATTCTCGAAGTGAACACGCTGCCCGGAATGACCCCGACGAGTCTCGTGCCCATGGCCGCGGCCGCGAAGGGATTGTCCTACGACCAGCTGGTATCCCGCATCCTCGACCTGGCCGTGGCGGATTCGCGCTCGCGGAAGCTGGTCGGGAAGCGCGCCTGAGCACAACGGAGATCTCATGGACCGCACTCTCGAGTTTCTGAAGGAACTGGTGGAAACCAACGGCGCGCCCGGCTTCGAGCGCGACGTCGCCGCCGTCATGGCCAAGCGCCTCAAGGGCGTCGGCCCGATCTCCAAGGACAAGCTGGGCAGCTTCATCTGCGAAAAGGTGGGGGACGCCAAGGGGCCGCGCGTGATGCTGGCCGGCCACCTCGACGAGGTGGGCTTCCTGGTCAAGTCGGTGACCAAGGAAGGCTTCGTCAAGTTCCTCGGGCTCGGCGGCTGGTGGGGGCACGTGGTGCTCGGCCAGCGCCTGCACATCCACACGCGCAAGGGCATCGTGCTGGGCGTGGTGGGCTGCAAGCCGCCCCACGAGCTGCGCGACGAGGACCGCAAGAAGGTGATGGAGCTGAAGGACATGTACATCGACGTGGGCGCGACGAGCGACTGGGACGTCCGCAAGAAGCTCGACATCCGCCCCGGTGATCCCATCCTGCCCGTGTCGTCGTTCGAGGTGATGGCCAATCCGAACCTGCTGCTCGCAAAGGCGTGGGACAACCGCATGGGCTGCGCGCTGGCGGCCGAGGTGGCGCTGCGCCTGAAGGGGCAGAAGCATCCCAACTCGCTGTTCGCCGTCGCGACGGTGCAGGAAGAGGTCGGGCTGCGCGGCGCGCAGACGTCGGCAACCAAGATCCGGCCTGACGTGGCGTTCGCCCTGGACGTGGGCATCGCGCACGACACGCCCGGCACCGAGGGCGACGAAAAGCTGGGTGGCGGCCCGCTCGTGGTGATCTACGACGCGACGAGCATCCCCAACCCGCGCCTGCGTGACCTGGTGATCGACACCGCGGACAAGCTCGGCATTCCGCTGCAGTACGAGAGCGTCGAGCGAGGTGGAACCGATGCCGGCCGCATCCACATGACGGGCGAGGGCGTGCCGAGCATTTCGCTGGGCGTGGCCTCGCGCTACATCCACAGCCACAACAGCATCATCGACCGCCGCGACTTCGAGGCGACGGTCAAGCTGCTCGTGGGCGTGGTCAGGCGGCTCGATCGCAAGACGGTCGACAGCTTCTGATGAGTTCATGGCGGGCTTCGCGCGGAACCTCTCCACCGCGCGGAGCCCGCTCTTCTTTTCACTTCCGGACGACTCCCGACTCCGCATGATCTGCGCGTTTCTTCCTCCCTGGCTCGTGCCCGACTCCGAGCGAATCGCCGAAGCCGCCGTGAGCGTGGCGCTGACGCTGGCGCTCGCGTGGCTGCTGCAGCGCATCGGCTTCCTCGTGGTGCGCCGCCTCGAACGCTGGATGGTCAGCGCGACCCACGGGCGCGAGGCCGGCGTCCAGCGCGCGCGCACGCTGGGACAGATGTTCCGCCACCTCATCACCACGCTCGTGTCGGCCGGCGCGCTGCTGCACGTGCTCGAGATTTTCGGCTGGGACGTGAAGCCGCTGCTGGTCGGCGCCAGCATCCTGGGCGCCGCGCTCGGCTTCGGCGCGCAGTTCCTGGTGCGCGACGTGATCGCCGGCGCGTTCATCCTGATCGAGGACCAGTTCTCGGTCGGCGACGCGATCGAGGTGAACGGTCAGGTGGGCACGGTCGAGGCGGTCACGCTGCGCTCGACCCGGCTGCGCGACCTGTCCGGGCGGCTGCTGTTCGTGCCCAACGGCGAGATGAAGATCGTGGTGAACCACTCTCGCGACTGGCACCTCGCCGCCGTGGACGTGCCGATCGCCCCCAACCAGGACCTCGAGCGCGCCCTGGCGCTGGCCGAGGGCGTGGCCGGTGAGATCAACGCCGACGAGGACCTGCGCTCGAGGCTGCTGGAACCGCTCGGCGTGCTCGGCATCGAACGCGTGGGCCCCGAAGGGGCGGTGCTCCGGATGATGGCGCGCGCTCTCCCGGGGGCCGCGGCCTTCGACGTCTCTCGCGAGGCCCGCCGCCGCCTGATGGCGCGGCTGCGCGAAGCCGGCGTGCGCGTGGCCTCGGGCGCCGAAGTCGAATACGTTTCCGCCTCACGGGCCGCGCCCTTCGCGGAACCGCAAGCCTGACCCCCAGACCGGAGGAAGCAGTGCCGCTTCGCATCTACGACACGCTCACCCGAGAGAAGCGCGAGTTCGTCCCGGTGTCGCCCGGCAGGGCCAGCATGTACGTGTGCGGCATGACCGTGCAGAACAAGCCGCACGTGGGCCACATTCGCGCCTCGCTGTCGGCCGAAGTCATGCGGCGCTACCTGGAGCACCTCGGCTACCAAGTCTCGTACGCGTACAACTTCACGGACGTGGACGACAAGATCATCGCCCGCGCCAACGAAGAGGGCATCGAGTACGCCGGCGTGAGCGAGCGCAACATCGAGGCGTACCTGAAGTTCGCCGACCTGCACAACATCAAGCGCGCCACCGTCTACCCGCGCGCGACCCAGCACATCGGCGAGATGCACGAGCTCATCCGGCTGCTGATCGAAAAGGGGCACGCCTACGCCGCCGGCGGGGACGTGTACTTCGATGTCCGCAGCCAGGCCGAGTACGGCAAGCTGTCCGGACGGCGCGTGGACGAACTGCGCGAGGGCTACCGGATCGAGCCGGGCGAGTCCAAGCGCGACCCGCTCGACTTCGCGCTCTGGAAGGGCGCCAAGCCGGGCGAGCCGGCGTGGGAGAGCCCGTGGGGGCCGGGTCGCCCCGGCTGGCACATCGAGTGCTCGGCGATGGCCATGAAGCACCTGGGCGACACGATCGACATTCATGGCGGCGGCCAGGACCTGATCTTCCCGCACCACGAGAACGAGCTGGCCCAGAGCGAGGCCTGCACGGGCAAGCCGTTCGCCAACTTCTGGGCGGAGAACGGGTTGGTCAACCTCTCCGGCGCCAAGATGTCCAAGAGCGACGGCAACTTCTTCTTCATCGAGGACATCGCCGCCAAGGTGGACCCCGAGATCACCCGCTTCTACCTGCTCTCGACCCACTACCGCAGCCCGATCGAGTTCTCTCTCGAGCGGCTGGCCGAGGCGGGGGTGGCCTACCAGCGGCTGCGCACCCCGCTCGAGCGGGCCGCCGCCTGGACCGCGCCGCCCGGGCCGGCCCCGGGTGGGGATCTCGGCAAGGCGGTCGCCGATGCCGAGCGGCTGTTCCACGAGGCGATGGAGGACGACTTCAACAGCGCCGGGGCCCTGGGCCACCTTTTCGACCTCGCCCGGGCGGTCAACCGGGCGCTCGATGAGGGCGCGGGGTCGGAGGGGGTGCAGGCCGCCCGCAAGCTCTACCAGCTCGGCGGGATCCTCGGGCTGTTCTGGAAGGCGCCGGCCGGCGAGGAGTGGTCGGCCGAAGTGCTCGAGATTGCCGCCCGGCGCGACCAGGCACGCAAGGCCAAGGACTGGAAGGCGTCCGACGAGCTGCGCGACCAGTTGGCCGAGCGCGGAGTGCTCGTGAAGGACGGACCGGGTGGGCAGGAGCTGAAGAAGAAGTAGTCCTGCCCCCTGACGCCGCCGGAACAAAGTACTTGCCTGCGTCAAAGGCGCGGGACTAGCCTTCTTGCAGGCCCGGGCGTTTGCCAGCCACAGCGAACCGTCGAATGTTCCCCCCCGCCCCGTATCTCTTCGACGATCGCGATGGCTTGCAGACTCGGGCTTCAATTGTCGAGGCCGCTCCTCGGCACTCTTTCAGGGACTGGGATGAGAAAGGGCTTCATGCGTCGATTCCTCATGAACCGGATGTGGACGCTCGTCTTCGCGCTGCTGCTGGGCATCGCGGGCGCGTTCGTCACGACCGGCACCGCCTTCGCCGACACCGCATACGGTGGCGACAGTGGTGACGAAAGTGGCGACGCCCTTCCGGTGGATCCGCCCCCGATCGGGGCGGGCGATCCGGATTCCCCGGCAAACGGCGGCAAGCCGACCGCTCGGCAGGGTGCGGGTGGTGGGCAGTCCGGCGTGTACGGAGGCCATGGCGTGGGTGACGCCTCGGCATACCGGCAGGCCGCGATCCTGGCGAGAATCCAAGTGATGGTGCGCGCCCTCAAGATCTACTACCTGCGCTTCTAGCAGGAGAGTGGACGCGCGGTAGTTTTTGTCCGACGAACCGGAGATCGGTTAGCCGAATGGGTGACCTGTTGCGGATCGGGCTTCTCGAAGAACGGCTCGCTGCTCCCGCCCGGGAGCAGGGGCTGGAGGCGCTTGCCGAATTCGAGATGCTGGCGGATCTGTACATTCAGGCGGACAGCTACGTGCCCGCCCTGGAGACGATCGATCGCCTGCTGTCGCATCCGGCGGCGCGTACGCTTTCGCGTTCGCGCCGTGCGGCTCTCGAGAGCAAGGCGGTGGCGTGCAGGATGGCCCGCGGCGAATGTCAGGCCGCGCTCGCGCAGTCGCGCGAGATGCTCCGGGAAGAAGGGCTGATCGACTCGCTTCCGCTGCGCGCACGGCTGCACCTGCTGTGCGCGCGGGCGGAGCAGAGCCTCGGCCGTATCGAGGACTGCCGGCACAGCGCCGAGCGGGCGCTGAAGATCGCGGACGACTGCGCGGACATGCCGCTTTCGGCGCACGCGCTGGTCATCCTGGGCACCACGGCGTACCGCACCGGCGACCTGGGCGCGGCGCGTGACTACTGCGAGCAGGCGCTCGCGCTGTACCGCCGGCTCGGCGACGACCTGAGCGCGGCCAACGTCCGCAACAACCTGGGCCTGATCCACAAGAATCTCTGCGAATGGGACGTGGCCATCGCGCACCTGCGCACGGCCCTCGACGTCTATCGCAAGCACGGCCGTTTCGCCGACACGGCCATGCCCCTGATGAACCTGGGCATCGTTCACCAGAAAATGGGCGAGTGGGATCGCGCGGTCGAGATGTACCGCGAGTGCGAGACCGTGCTCCTGCAGATCGGCGACGAACTCCTGCTGGCGCGCCTGGCGATCGGCATGGGCAACGTGCTGCGCCTGCAGCGCCGCTTCTCGGATTCCGAGACCCGCTACCTGTCCGCGCTCGAGCGCTCCCGCCGTCTGGGCGCGGCTCGCGAGGAGGTGCTGACGCTCGAGTTCCTGGGCGAGCTCGATTTCGATCGCGGGCGCACCGAGGCCTCGCTGTCGCGCTATCACGAGGCGCTGACGCTGGCCGGGCGCACCGCTCCCGAGGGCGACCTCGTGGTCGAGATCGAGCGCCGCCGCGCCGAGGCGCTGTGCGCGCTGGGCCGGCTCGACGAAGCCACCGCCGCCTGCACGCGCGCCCGCCGCCTGGCGCGGCTGACCGACGACCGGCTCGAACACGCCGTCACGCACCGCGTGGCGGGCGAGATCGCCCTGGCGCGCGGCTCGCGCGTCGAGGCGAGCGAGGCGTGGGCGACCGCCGAATCCCTGCTGCGCGATTGCCGCGAGCGGATCGAGATGGGCAAGACCTGCCTGCTGCGCGGGCGGCTTTCCGAGGACTCCCGCGAGGCGCGCACCTTCCTGTTCCGCGCCGCCGCGCTGTTCTCGGAACTGGGCAGCCTCTACTGGCTCGAGCAGGCCGAGGAGGCGCTGCAGCGCTTCCTGGGCGCGCCCGCCGTGGCGCTGCCGTCGCGAACCGATTCCCCGCTGGGCCGCCGCCATCGCGCGCCGAGCATGGTGGCCTGCTCCAACGCCATGCGGCAGGTCGAGGGGCTCGCTCGCCGCGCCGCCGTCACCGAGCTTTCCGTGCTGGTCACGGGCGAGACCGGCACGGGCAAGGAACTGGTCGCGCGCACCATCCATTCGCTTTCGCCGCGCTCCAACAAGCCCTTCCTGGCGGTCAACTGCGGCGCGC
>JADLGX010000123.1 GCA_020849095.1 Candidatus Eiseniibacteriota bacterium | reverse complement strand
CTGATCCCATGTTCCTGCTGACGGCCGCCGAGATGCGCGCGCTCGACCGCGCCACCATCGACGGCGGCCATGCGACCGGGCCCGAGCTGATGGACCGCGCGGGGCACGGCGTGGTGCGCGCGCTCGAACAGCACTTCGGAGCCCCACTCGCGATGCGCGCGCTGGTGCTGTGCGGCACCGGCAACAACGGCGGCGACGGCTACGTGGTCGCGCGCTACCTGCACGGCCGCGGGGCGCACGTGCGCGTGGCGGTGGCCGGACCGCGCGAAAAGGTGACGGGCGACGCCGCCGTGCACCTGACGCTGCTCGAGCGCGCGGGGCTGTCGCCCGAGTTCTGCGAGGACGACTCGGCGCTCGCCGGCATCGTGGCGGACACCGAAGGCTGGGAGTTCGCGATCGACGCGCTGATGGGCACCGGCGCGCGCGCGACCCCGCACGGCGTGCTGGCCACCGGCTGCGAGGCGATGGCGCTGCTGCGCGCGCGCGGCACGCGCATCGTGGCGGTGGATCTGCCCACGGGCGTGTCGGCCGACGACGGCACCACCTACGAACACGCGGTGCGCGCCGATCTCACGGTGACGTTCGGGTACGCCAAGCGCGGGCACTTCCTGTTCCCGGGCCGCGACTGCCGCGGCGCGCTCGAGGTGGTGGACATCGGGCTGCTGACGCCCGAACGCGCCGGGCTCTCCCCCGTGTCGCTGTCGCAGCCGGAAGAACTCGCGCACGTGGCGCCGCGGCGCGACATGCGCGCGCACAAGGGCAGCGCCGGGCGCGTGCTGGTGGTGGGCGGCGCCGCGGGCATGGCGGGCGCCGTGGTGATGGCCGCGCGCGCCGCGAGCCGCGCCGGCGCGGGCTACGTGCGCGTGGCCGCTCCCGCGTCGCTTCACGACCTGCTGGCTTCGCAACTGGTGGAGCAGGTGCCGGTCGCCTGCGGCGAAGGCTCGCTGCGATCGCTCACCACCACAGCGGCTGCGCGCGTGATCGAAGAGGCCTCGCGCGCCGACGCCGTGGCGCTGGGCCCGGGACTGTCGCGCCACGCCGACGCGGTGCGCTTCGCGCACGCCGTGCTGCCGCGCTTCGAGTGCCCGGTGGTGCTCGATGCCGACGCGCTGTTCGCCTTCTCTCCTCCCGAGTTCGACCTGGGCGCCACGCTGGCGAAGAGCCCGGGACCGCGCATCGTGACTCCGCACCTGGGCGAGATGGCGCGCCTGACCGGCGAGATGCCCTCGACGCTCGAAGCCAACCGCGTGGACGTGGCCGGCAAGTGGGCGAAGAAGTGGAACTGCGTGCTGGTGCTGAAGGGCGCTCCCACCGTGGTCGCCGACGCGAGCGGGCGCGTGTCGGTGAATCCCACCGGCAATCCGGGCATGGCGACCGCCGGCATGGGCGACGTGCTCACCGGCGCCATCGCGGCGCTGCTCGCCCAGAAGCTGTCGCCGTGGGACGCGGCGCGGCTGGCCGTGTTCATTCACGGGCTCGCGGGCGATCTCGCCGCGCGCGAGGTGGGCCCGATCGGGCTGGTGGCGAGCGACGCGTCGGAGCGGCTGCCGCGCGCGCTCGAGATGGTGGCGGGGAGCGTGCCGCGGCGCTGAGCGAGCCGCGAAGCGACACGGCCCGCCTGCGCCGGAGCGCGGGCGGGCCGTGTGTTTTTCGGACGCGCGGGGGGCGCGGACTGCTACAGGTGGCGCGACACCATCGCGGCCAGGTCCGCCTTGGGACGGTTGCCGAGCACGCGTTCGACCACGTCGCCGCCCTTGAACACCATGAGCGTCGGGATGGACGTCACGCCGTACTTCATGGCGACTTCACCCGACTCGTCGGTGTTGATCTTCACGACCTTGAGCTTGCCCGCGAACTCGCCGGCGATGGCATCCACGGTCGGGGCAACGGCGCGGCACGGCCCGCACCAGGGCGCCCAGAAGTCCACCAGCACGGGCGTGCTGGACTTGAGGACTTCGGCATCGAAGGTTGAATCGTTGACAGCCTGGGCGTTCGACATGACAAATCCCCGCAGCAATGGTCCATTACGCGAATCGGAGCGTCCCTCTAGATGTCGGCGGGCCTGCTCCGGATGCAGATCGATTTCTTTGGTCCAGCGACGGCGGCAAACATAGGCAGGCGTCAGCGGAGCGTCAAACTTCCGGTGACGCGCGCCCGCACCTGAAGCTTTCCCGCCACGTTCGCTCTTTCTCGGAGTCCAAGCCCGGCATGTTCCCCATTCGCGACGACAATCCCTCGCAGACCGTGCCGGTGGTGACACGCACGATCATCGCGATCAACGTCGCCGTCTTCCTGTACGAGATCTCGCTGGGCAGCGACCTGCGCTGGTTCTTCGACGGCTGGGGGCTCGTGCCCAACCGGCTCGTGTCGGCGCTGCTGGGCGTGCTGCCCCTGCCGGGACCGCTCGCCACCGTGTTCTCGTCCATGTTCATGCACGGCGGCTGGCTGCACCTGCTCGGGAATCTCTGGTACCTGTGGATCTTCGGGGACAACGTCGAGGACCGGCTCGGGCGCTGGCGGTTCATCCTGTTCTACCTGGCCGGCGGCGTCGCCAGCGCCGCGTTGCACGTGGCGCTCAACCCCTGGTCGCTCGCCCCCACGGTCGGCGCGAGCGGCGCCATCGCCGCCGTGCTTGGCGCGTACGCCGTGCTGTTTCCGCGCGCGCGCGTGGTGACGCTGATTCCCATCTTCTTCTTCTTCCAGATCGTCGCGCTGCCCGCGCTGCTCGTGCTGGGACTGTGGTTCGTGTTCCAGTTCTTCTCGGGCACGCTGGCGCTGGGCGTGGGCAGCGGCGGCGTGGCGTGGTGGGCGCACATCGGCGGCTTCGTGTTCGGGATGATCGCCATTGCCGCGCTGCGCCGGGCGGACCGGCGCTCGGACGCCTGGGTCGAGGAGTAGGGGCGCGGACGGCCCGCGTCGCGAGCCGCCCGCGCGTCACGCTCAGTCCTCGTGGCCGCCGTCGTGCGCCTTGGCGCCCAGGATCTTCTCGAGGTGGCGGTCCAGCGACGTCATGCCGCCGGCGCAGTTGGCCGCCTCGACGCGCGCGACCAGTTCGTCGCACCACGCCTCTTCCTCGACCTGCTCGGTGATGAACCACTGCAGCGCCACCTGCGCCGGATAGTCCTTGTGGGCCAGCGCGGCCT
>JADLGX010000122.1 GCA_020849095.1 Candidatus Eiseniibacteriota bacterium | reverse complement strand
TGCTGCGCACGATCCACAAGGAAGCGGCGAGCTGGAACGTCGAGGACCCGGAGAGCCTTCAGGCCACCGTGTCCGCGCTCGGCTCGGCGACGGGGAGCAACGCATGAGCGAGACGCAGGCTCTGCCGGAAACGGCCATCGCGAAGGATCTCGTGGGCCAGGTGGCGTTCGTCACCGGTGGCGCCACCGGCATCGGGCTGGCGGTCGCCCGGCGGCTCGCCGCCGCGGGCGCGACGGTCGCGATCTTCAACCGCAACCAGGAGCGCGCCGAAGCGGCCGTGCAGGGCATTCGTGACGCGGGCCACTCCGCGCACGCGTTCGCGGCCGACATCGCGAACACGGAGTCCGTGGACAAGGCCTTCGCCGCCGCGCTCGAGCAGCTGGGACGCGTGGACATCCTGGTCAACAATGCCGGGCTGACGCGCGACGGGCTGTTCATGCGCATGAACGACGCCCAGTGGAACGAAGTGATCGACACCAACCTCGGCGGAGCTTTCCGTTGCTGCCGGGCGGTCGCCCGCAGCATGATGAAGGCGCGCTGTGGCCGGATCGTGAACATTTCGTCGGTGGTCGGCCTGATGGGCAACGCCGGACAGGTGAACTACTCGGCCAGCAAGGCGGGCCTGCTCGGGATGACCAAGTCGCTCGCGCGCGAACTCGCGTCGCGGGCAGTGACGGTGAACGCCGTGTGCCCCGGCTTCATCGAGACGGACATGACCGCGCAGCTGCCCGAGGCGGCGCGCGCGGAGCTTTCCTCGAAGATCCCGCTCGGCCGGCTCGGCTCGCCGGAGGACGTCGCCGAAGTGGTGGCGTTCCTCGCGTCGCCGCGCTCGGCCTACGTCACCGGCCAGACCTGGACGGTGGACGGCGGCATGGTGATGGAATAGACAGAAGGCAAGCGAAGCAAGGACCCTCACGCCACAGGAGGTGATTGGATGGCAGCGTTCAACGAAGACAAGGTGAAGGAAATCATCGCCAAGGAACTCGAAGTGGACGTCAAGAACCTGACGCCCGAAGCCAAGTTCATCGAAGACCTCGGCGCCGACTCGCTCGACATCGTGGAACTCGTGATGGCTCTCGAGGAGGAGTTCGGTCTCGACATCCCCGACGAGGACGCCGACAAGCTCAAGACGGTCGGTGACGCGATGAAGTACCTCCAGGAGCACCAGAGCGCGTAGTTCGATCGCGCCAGGACTCCGGGTCCCGGACCGGACCCGCGCCGTTCAGCCCAGTGTCGGGGCGGTGCGGCGCGGGTCGACGGGCGGGCTCCGGCAAGCGTAGGGAGACAAAGCCGACATGAGTGGAAACGGGCCACGCATTTTCGTGACCGGCGCCGGGGTTCTGTCGCCGGTCGGCAATGACGTGGAGACGAGCTGGAACAGCCTGGTGGCAGGCAAGTCCGGGGCAGCGCCCATCACGCGCTTCGATACCTCGGCCTTCGAGACGAAGTTCGCCTGTGAGGTGAAGGACTTCAGTTTCGAGGGGATCATCGACCGCAAGGACGCGAGGCGCATGGACCGCTTCGTCCAGTACGCGGTCGTCGCCAGCCACGAAGCCGTCCGGAATGCCGGACTGGAACCGGAACGCCTCGACTGCGAACGCATCGGCGTGATCATCGGTTCCGGAATCGGCGGCATGGAGACCTTCGAGACCCAGCATTCCCAGCTGGTCGAGAAGGGCCCCGGCCGCGTCAGCCCGTTCTTCATTCCGATGATGATTTCGGACATGGCCGCCGGTCAGGTGTCCATCCAGTTCGGCTTCAAAGGGCCGAACTTCAGCACCGTGTCCGCGTGCGCCTCTGGGGCGCATGCGATCGGCGAAGCGTTTCGACTGCTTCGCGCCGGTGACGCCGATTGCATCATCGCTGGAGGTTCCGAAGCCACGATCACGCCCATGGCGGTCGCCGGCTTCGGGAACATGCGCGCTCTCTCGACGCGTAACGACGACCCGCAACGCGCCAGCCGCCCGTTCGACAAGGACCGGGACGGCTTCGTCATCGGCGAAGGCGCCGGACTGCTCGTGCTCGAAACCGAAGAGCACGCCCGACGCCGTGGTGCGACCGCAATCTGCGAACTCGTGGGCTATGGAGCCTCGGGCGACGCGTTCCACATGACCTCTCCCTGCCTGGATGGTGACGGCGCCGCGCGCGCGATGAAGCGCGCGCTGCAGGACGCCGGGATGGCACTGGACGAGGTGGTGTACATCAACTCTCACGGCACTTCGACGCCCGCGGGCGATCCCATCGAAGTGACGGCCGTGAAGACGGTGTTCGGGGAACATGCTCGCCGCCTGATGATGGGTTCGACGAAGTCCATGACGGGCCACCTTCTGGGTGCAGCCGGCGGACTCGAAGCGGTCGTGACCGCGCTGGTGCTCGCGCGAGGCGTCGTCCCCCCGACGATCAACCTCGACACACCGGATGACGCATGCGACCTCGATTTCATTCCGAATCAGGCCCGGACCGTGAAGGTCCGAGCCGCCCTGTCGAACTCGTTCGGGTTCGGCGGACACAACGTGACACTGGCGATGAAGGCTATCGGGTAAAGGCCCGCGCGCGGCGCCGTGGCGGCCGAGGACGCCGGCGCGGACGCCGTGAGACGGAAGCGCCCGTCGTCCAGAAGCCGTCGTTCTTCGCTCGCCTCCTGTCGTTCTTCGGAGTCGGGCGCCCCGCGCGCAAGGCCGAGAAGCCCAGGCGCCAGACGGGCGTCTCGCTCGACCAGCAGGAAGCGCGCGTACTCGCCGACTTCCAGAAGCACTTCGGGACCACGTTCCGCGATCCCGTCCTGCTCAAGCTGGCGCTCACGCACCGCTCCTACCTGAGCGTGACCGGCCAGGGTCCGCGCGAGTCCAACGAACGGCTCGAGTTTCTCGGGGACTCCGTGCTCGGCCTGGTGACCAGCGAGTTTCTCTATCGCCGGGCGCCCGACGAGCACGAGGGCCAGCTCACCAAGACCAAGTCGCTCCTGGTCTCCAAGGCCATCCTGTCCCGCCGCGCGCTGCGCATGGGGCTCGGCCGCTTCGTGCTGATGAGCCACTCCGAGGTGGAGTCGGGCGGACGGCAGCGGCTGTCCATCCTGGCGGACGCGTTCGAGTCGGTCCTGGGCGCCGTCTACCTGGACCAGGGATTCGAAGTCGCGCGCAAGTTCATCCACCAGCACCTGCTCGAGGACTCCGATTCGATCGTGGCGGACAAGCGCCACACGAACTACAAGAGCCACCTTCAGGAGTACGTGCAGAGCACTTATCGCACGCATCCGGTCTACCGCATTCGCAGCGAGTACGGCCCCGACCACTCCAAGCACTTCATGGTCGAAGTGATGGTGGGGCGACGCACGCTGGGAGAAGGGCGCGGTCACAACAAGAAGGAGGCGGAGCAGGCGGCCGCGCGCGACGCGCTCGAGCGCGTCGAACGCGTGCGGTCGGGCGAGCGTGACGACTCGGCCGAAACGCCGCGTGCCGCGATCGCCTCCGGCACCGCCGTCGCCGACAGCGCGGCGGAGGATGGGGGAGAAGGCCGCCGCCGCCGCCGCGGACGCCGCGGTGGACGCGGGCGGGGCGCGCCGGACGCGGATGTCGTGGCGACCGAGCGTCCGCGCGACTCGGAAGGGACTGCCCGCCGCTGGGCGGCCGGCGAGCCCGAGGAGGACGAGACGGCCGACGATGAGGTGATGCCGGTGGCCGAGGCCGCCGTCTCTCCCGTGGCTGCCCGCGCCGCCGAGGCCGAGGAGCCGTTCGACGACGACGAGTACGAAGAAGAGGAAGGCGACGACCTGGACGAGGACGAGTCCGAGGCCGGCGAAGTGGACGACCTCGACGACGAGGACGACGTCGAAGAGGACGGGGACGACGAGGACGACGAAGACGACGAGGAAGAGGACGAGGACGACGAGGACGACGACGAGGACGATGCCCGTTCGTCTCGCGCGTCGACCCCGGCCGTCGCGTCGTCATCGGTCGCGCGTCCTGCCGCGAGCGTGCCGTCGCCTGCGGCGGCCGTGGCCCGGCGACCGGAACCTGCTGCTGCCGCGCCGCCGGCCGAGGTCCGCTATGGCCGGTCCGGTCGGCGTTCGGGGGCGAAGGGCACCACGCCTGCCGCCGTCCCTCCTCCGGCGGCTACCCGCCAGGAGGAGCTGGAACTCCTCGAGACCTCCGGCGCCCACGAGGAACTGCACGTGGATCCGTTCGGCATCGAGGACGAGGCGGCGATCACGCCGGTGGTCGAGGTGATTCCGCCGGTGGAAGAGGACGAGGACGTGGACTCGCGCATCGAGGAGATGGAGCGCGCGATGGCCAGCTTTGGCCAGCGCCGTGGTCCGGACACCTCGCCCAAGCGCGTGCCGTTCGGACGAAAGGGCCGCCGCCGCTGAGGGGCGCCCGGTGAAACGAAAGAGGCCGCGCGGCTGAGACGCCGCGCGGCCTCTTCGTTTCGCGCCAGGTGGGGAGTCGAGGCGCGGGAAAAAGAAGACGGGGAGCTTTCGCTCCCCGTCTCAAGACTGCCGCCACATACGTTGAGGACAGGCCCCTCGGAATTTCCGTGCCCTTTCACATAGTGGCGACAGATGGTGGCGCCGGCTTCGGCGCGAATCTGTCTCGAGGTCGGATGCCCCTCGGGGCGGCTGCCGTGTTCCGCTGCTTCGGCGCTGCCCTTCGACCAGATCTCATAGCACTATCGGTGCCAGACACCCGGCGACTTTGGGCCGCGAGGGAACAAAGACACAATGGCAACGAGTTACGCGTGTGGCGAGAGAGGTGCTGATCCGAGCGGCCCACGCCCTGTCGAGGCTCAGTGCGACACAAAGTCGCGTCCGTTTCGGGATCTCGGCGCGAACCACCGATGGATGAACGAGAAAACCCCGATGGCCAGAATGGCGCAGTGTGCGACAGAAAGTCGCGCTACTTGGCCTCCGGTTCGCGCTCCTTGGACTTCCGCTGGAGGGTCCGGCGATTCACGTGAAGAATTTTGGCCGCCTGCGTGAGATTTCCGCCGGTGAACTGCAGCACCTCGGCGATGTACTCGGCTACCTTCTCGTCGAGCGAGACGAACGAGTCGCGTGTCGCCGACGCACGGACGGCCTTGGGCAGCAGGGCGCTCGAGGCCGGGTCGCGCGGCGCCGGTTCGGTGAAGTCGTTCGCCAGCTGCAACTGGTCAGGTGTCACGATGCCGTCGGTGCAGAACTGGGCGGCCCGCTGCATCACGTTTTCCAGCTCGCGCACGTTGCCGCGCCAGTGATGGCGCTTCAGCACGGCGAGCGCCTCCTCGCTGAGCCGCGGGACCTTGCGCCGGCCCGATCGCGGGCCGTAGCGGGCCAGGAAGTGGGCGGCGAGCAGGGGGATGTCCTCAGCGCGCTCCCGAAGCGGCGGCAGCGAAATCTCGACCACGTTGATCCGGTAGTAGAGGTCCTCACGGAACTCCTTGCGGCGGACCATGCCCATCAGGTCGCGATTCGTGGCCGAGACGAGGCGGATGTCCACCTCGACCTCTTCGTTACCGCCGACGGGCTTGATGACGCGCTCCTGGATCGCCCGCAGCAGCTTGACCTGCAGCCCCAGGTCGAGGTCGCCGAGCTCGTCCAAGAAAAGCGTGCCGCCATGTGCCTGTTCGAACAGCCCGGTGCGGTTCTCCTGCGCACCGGTGAAGGCGCCACGGCGGTGCCCGAACAGTTCGCTTTCCGCGACGCCGGCCGCAATGGCGGCCACGTTCACGGCGACAAAGGGCCGATCCGCGCGCTCGCTGTTGTCGTGCAACGCCTGGGCCACCATTTCCTTGCCGGTGCCGTTCTCGCCCAGGATGAGCACGTTCGTGTCGCCGCGTGCGGCGCGGGCGACCAGCTTGAATGCTTCGAGCATGGCGGGAGACCTGCCGATGATGCTCGACAGCTCGACCGGGGGGGCCTCCTCGTAATCGGCGCTCGCTTCGAGCCGGCGCAGGCGCCGGTGCTCGATGGCGCGCCGGAGGATGTCCCGGAGCTGGTCGAAGTTGTACGGCTTGCCGATGTACTCGAAAGCGCCGGCGCGCACGGCGCCCATGGCATCGTCGAGCGTGGCCTGCCCGGTGATGAGCACCACGGGCACGTCCGGCGCCCGCTTGAGGATGCTGCTCAGCAGGTCGAAGCCGCCGAGGACGCCCATCTTCACGTCCGACAGCACCACATCGAAGCACTCGGCATCGAAGGCGCGCAGCGCTTCTTCCACGCTCGCGCACTCGACCGTGGCGTGCCCGAAGGAGCGAACCACTTTGCCGATGCTGCGCCGGGCTTCGGCGTAGTCATCAACCACGAGGACTTTGGTGCCTTCCATTTGCTCCATCCTCGAAAAGGCGACTGAAGAGGTCCGCCGCGAGCTTTACCACGCACGGCCGGTCCGGGCCAGCATCACGCGTGGCCCGGCGGGAAACCGCCGTGCTAGGCTGAACGCCACCATGCTCCGATCCCTCGCGACCTCCGCCGGTCTCTGCCTGCTTCTCGCCTGTTCCTGGGGCGCCGCCTTCGCCGCCGGCGGCGCGGGCGCGCCGGATTCCGCCGCGAGCCGCTACCCGAACGAGCAGGCGCTGCGCCACTACCTCGAGGGACGCTGGCTCGACGAGTCGGGAGATGTGCAGGGGGCGATGAACGAGCTCACCCGCACGCTTTCGCTCGACCCGCGTGCCGGCAGCGTGCTGCTGAGGCTGAGCGAGGTGGCCTCGCGGGCCGGCGATCCCGCCCGGTCGCTCGAACTGGCGCGCCGCGCCCGCGACCTGGAACCCGCGAACGCCCGCGCGCTGTGGCTCGAAGGCGCGGCCCTCTTCAATCTCGAGCGCGCCGAAGAGGCCCTGGTTCCGCTGGCCGAGGCCGCGCGCGTGGATTCGTTCAACGCCGAGTACCAGCGCACGCTCGCCCGCGTCGCCGAGTCGCTCCAGCGGCCCGACATCGCCGAAGGCGCCTACCGGCGGGCCGTTCGCCTGGACGACGGCGACGGCGAGAGCTGGTTCCAGATCGCCACCGCCGCCGCCCGCGCCGGCCGGTTTCGCGAGGCCGATTCGGCCCTGTCGATCGCGACCGAGATCAATCCCGCGCGGCCGGGGTCGCTGTTCCTGCGCGCCTACGTGCGCGAGAACCTCGGGGACCTCGAAGAGGCGATCGCGTCTTACCGGCACCATCTGGGCATTCACGACACCGACCAGACCTCGCGCCGCCGGCTCATCGGGCTGCTCGAACGCACCCGGCGGATCGACGAGGCCTATCGCGAAGCGCAGGAACTCTCGAGGGCGCGGCCCGAGGATGCCGACGTGCTGCAGGTCGAGGCGGACCTTGCGCTGCACCTGCGCACGACCGACGAGGGACTCCGGACGCTGGCTCGCATGCGCGACCTGGACAAGGACGACGCCGGGCTCGTGATGCGCAGCATCGTGGTGCTGGCGCGCAACGACCGCGACCGCGAGGCCATCGAGCTCGCGCAGCGCTGGGCAGGCGCGCACGGCTCCGACCAGCGCTCGCGCCTGATGGTCGCTCGCGCCCGCGCCATGGCCGGCCAGCTGGACTCGGCGGCCGCGATCACCCGCCGCGAAGTGGCG
>JADLGX010000121.1 GCA_020849095.1 Candidatus Eiseniibacteriota bacterium | reverse complement strand
AGGGGTGACGAAAGATTGTCGTTGACGGGTTCGACGGCGCGTCGAATCGGGACGCGCGACCGGCTGGCTGCCTGCCTTCCATCGGCTCGAGGAGCGCGTCTTCAGGCCGATCTCTCACGACCTCACGATCGATCTCGTCCCGACGCGTTTCGCGTTGCGAGCGCCCTTCTGCGGCGCTCGCGAATGCTCGTGATACAAGGCGAGTGCGTCCCCGCGCTATTGGGCTCGCCCCCGTCGTGAGCAGTCGCCATGAACCTGCCGACCCACCTGTCGCCCCAGGCCGCACTCGCCCGGCTCGACGTGGTGTACACGAACGAACTCTCCGGCGCCGCCGAAGGGCTGGCGCTGATCGCGCTGGTGGATGAGCGCAAGGACTACCTGCCGGCCGGGTACTCCTGCATGAAGAGCTACTGCGTCGAGCACATGGGAATGACCGAGGATGTGGCGAGCAAGCGCATCCAGGCGGCGCGGACGGCGCGGCGCTTCCCGCGGATCTTCGACCTGGTGGCGAAGGGCCGACTGACGGTGAGCAGTGTGGTCGTGCTGGCCGCGCACCTGACCGAGGCGAACTCGAACGACCTGCTCGACCTGGCCGCGGGGCGCACGCGGAGCGAGATCCAGTTCCTGCTCGAGACGCGGCTGCGCGGGGCGGCGGTGGAGCCCAACTTCCTGGTCTCCGAGTCGGCCACACGCCCCGAGGATGCCCCGGGGCATCCAGCTTTTGCTGGGGTTTCTTCGGATTCTGTAACATCGGCCCACTCCGAGGATGCCCCGGGGCCTGTCGCGCCCGTCGCCAAGACGCGCCGTGGCCGGCTGGCTCCGAGTGTCGAAGGCGCCTGCGAAGTCCGGCTGACGCTCACCGCCGAAGAGCGCGAGGTGCTACAGCAGGTGCAGGCGCTCGCGAGCCACACCGAGTGGGGATCCGATCCCGCGCTGGTCTATGCGAAGGCGATGAAGCTGTTCGCCGAGTACCTTTTGGCGCAGAAGCTGGGCAAGGGCACGGGCGACCCCGCCACCTCGGTCGGCAAGGGCCGACGCATTCCCATGGCGATCAAACTCGCTGTGTGGAAGCGCGATGGCGGCAAGTGCTCTTTCGTGGGACCCGACGGCCATCGGTGCGGCGAGACTCACCATGTGGACTTCGACCACATCGTGCCCGTGGCGATGGGCGGGTCCAACAAGCTCGAGAACGTCCGGCTGCTGTGCCACGCGCACAACCAGCACGAAGCCGAGCGCATCATGGGGCGCGACTATGTATCGGCGCAGCGCGAGAATGCGAAGCGCGATCGCGAGCTGGCCAAGCGCGCTCGTGAGCTGGCGAAGGCCGCAAAGCTCGCCGAGAAGGCGCGTGCCGCCGAGATCGCCGCCGCGAAGAAGGCGCGCATGCTGGAGTTGGTCCCCGGCCTGCGCGGAGTGGGCTTCACGATGGAGGAGATTGCCGCTGCGGCCACGCACTGCGAGAGCATTGCGGACGCCTGCGTGGACGATCGGATGCTGCTCGCGCTGCAGTTCCTCGGGCTCAACGTGGGAAGGCGCGAGTCGTACCGGCCGGCGGATCCCGCACCGGAGGAAACGCCTACTGCGGGAACTCCCTGACGGAGTGCGCCAACGGCTAAGAGACCATCCTGCGCCCCGCCCCGCATTCACGCGCGTTGCCGCGATCGCATCCGCGCTCGATTTTCCCCTACGGCCACACTCTCCGCTCCACCGATGGCAGCGCCAGGTCGGCGCCGCGCATGAACACCGTGTCGGGGCGCACGGCGGGCATCCAGTAGGGCATCTCCTCGAGCGTCTCGCACTCCCACATCACGGCGTCGCCCCACGCGCCGGGCGTCAGGTGGCCCACTTCGGCCTCGGCCCCCAGCGCCTTGGCGGCGTTCCACGTGAGCGCGAGCAGCACCTCTTCCGCGGTGAAGCCGCACAGCCGCGCGGCCAGCGCGCCGCACTCCATCAGGCTCTGCGCGGGCGCGGTGCCGGGATTGAAGTCGGTGGCGATCGCGAAGCGCGCGCCGCTCGCGCGGATCATGCCCGCATCGGGTAGCTTCTGGCGCAGCGTGAGCGCCGCGGCGGGCAGCAGCACGCCGACCGTTCCCGCTTCGGCGAGCGCCTTCCAGTCCTCCTCGACCGCGCTCTCCAGATGGTCGGCGCTGCGCGCGCCCAGCTCGGCGGCCAGCTTGGCGCCGCCGAAGCGCTCCATCTGCTCGGCGTGCAGCTTGATCGCGAAGCCCAGCTCGACCGCGCGCGTGAGCACCGCGCGGCACTCCTCCACCGTGAACGCGACGGGATCGCAGAACACGTCGATCGCCCCCGCCATGCCGCGGCGGTGGATCTCGGAGAGCAGTGTCGTGCGCACCTCCTCCACGTACTCGGCGCGCTTGCCGTCGAACTCCTCGGGCAGCGCGTGCAGCAACAGCGCGGTGCGGTGCACGCGCACGGGCACGCGAATGGCGGCGCCGCCCATCAGCTCGAGCAGGCGCAGCTCGCGCCGCGGCGCCAGGCCGTAGCCGCTCTTCACCTCGACCGTGGTGCAGCCATTGGCGCGCCAGCGCTCGAGCCGGTTGGCGAGCTGCTTCTCGAGCACCTCGTCCTTCACCGCGCCGGTGGCCTTGACGGTCGAACGGATGCCGCCGCCCGCCTTGGCGATCTCGGCGTAGGGCTTGCCCGCCAGCTTCATCTGGAACTCGGCCGCGCGATTGCCGCCGAAGATCATGTGCGTGTGGCAGTCCACAAGCCCGGGCGTGACCAGCTTGCCGTTCGCGTTGAGCGGCCGGGCGTCGGGATGGCGCTTGGTCAGCTCGACGACCGAGCCCACCTCCAGCACGCGTCCGTCGCGGAACACGATCGCGCCCTTCGGATAGCGCAGCACCTCGCGCCCCTCGGCGTCGGGCGTCACCACTTCGGAAGTGTTGTGCAGGATCAGGTACGCGCTGCGCCCCGCGACGGGCTTGGACGAGGGGTCGTGCGCGGACCAGTAGGTCATGACGTCACGCCCGGAAGATTCATCCCGGTCCGGCGCGCGTGCTCGATCGCCTCGGGATAGCCGGCGTCGGCATGGCGCATCACGCCCGTGCCCGGATCGTTGGTGAGCACGCGCCGCAGGCGCTCGTCGGCCTCCGGCGTGCCGTCGCAGACGATGACCTGCCCCGAGTGAATCGAGTTGCCGATGCCCACTCCCCCTCCGTGATGCAGGCTCACCCACGACGCACCGCTCGCGGTGTTGAGCATGGCGTTGAGCAGCGGCCAGTCGGCGATGGCATCGCTGCCGTCGCGCATGGCCTCGGTCTCGCGATACGGCGAGGCCACGGAACCCGTGTCCAGGTGGTCACGCCCGATCACGATGGGCGCCTTGAGCACACCGTCGCGCACCATGGCGTTGAAGCGCAGCCCGAGCCGGTGGCGCTCGCCGTAGCCGAGCCAGCAGATGCGCGCCGGCAGTCCCTGGAAGTGAATGTGCTTCTGCGCCAGCGGAATCCAGCGGTGCAGCCGCGCGTCATCCGGGAACTCGGCCAGCGCCGCCTCGTCGGTGGCGCGGATGTCGGCCGGGTCGCCCGACAACGCCGCCCAGCGGAAGGGCCCCTTGCCCACGCAGAACAACGGGCGGATGTACTCGGGCACGAAGCCCGGATACGAGTAGGCCTCCTCGGTGCTCATGCCGCCGTCCACCGCGCCGCCGCGCAGGTTGTTGCCGTAGTCGAACAGCACGGTGCCGCGCGCCTTCATGCCCAGCAGCGCGCGCACGTGCTTCGCCATGGAGTCGCGCGCCTGGCGGATCACCTCACCGGGATTCGACACGCGCATGGCGGCGGCCTGGGCCAGCGTCATGCCGGCGGGCACGTAGCCGGTCAGCGGATCGTGCGCGCTCGTCTGGTCGGTGGCCACATCGGGAATCACGCCACGCTCGAGCAGCTGCGGAATCACCTCGGCGGCGTTGCCCACCAGCGCCACGCTCAGTGGCTGCTTCGCGGCCAGCGCCTCGCGGCACCACGCGAGCGCCTCGTCGAGCGAATGAGTGATCCGGTCGCAGTAGCCCGTCTCGATGCGGCGCTGCGCGCGCGACTCGTCCACCTCGACACCCAGGCAGACGGCTCCGTTCATGGTGGCGGCCAGCGGCTGCGCGCCGCCCATCCCGCCCAGGCCGGCGGTCAGCACGAGCCGGCCGGCGAGCGTTCCGCCGAAGTGCTGCTGCGCGCACTCGGCAAAGGTCTCGAACGTGCCCTGCACGATGCCCTGCGAGCCGATGTAGATCCACGAGCCGGCCGTCATCTGGCCGTACATGATGAGGCCCTTGGCCTCGAGCTCGCGGAAATGCTCCCAGTTGCCCCAGCGCGGCACCAGGTTGGAGTTGGCGATCAGCACTCGCGGCGCGTTCGTGTGCGTGCGGAACACTCCGACCGGCTTGCCCGACTGCACCAGCAGCGTCTCGTCGTTCTCGAGCGCTCGCAGCGACGCCACGATGCGGTCGAACGCCTCCCAGTTGCGCGCCGCCTTGCCCGTGCCGCCGTACACCACCAGGTCCGCGGGGCGCTCGGCCACGTCGGGGTCCAGGTTGTTCATCAGCATGCGCAGCGCGGCTTCCTGCACCCAGCCCTTGCACGACAGCTCGGTGCCGCGCGGCGCGCGCACGACCCGCGACGAGGCGGTGGCGGTCGTCATGACTCGAGCACCTCCTCGACCAGCTTGAGCGGAGAGGCCGACAGCACCCACTTGGCCACCGACTCGCACGGACCCGACAGCGGCCGGTCGCCCTCGGGCGCGCCGGCGATGCGGCGCACGAGCCCGTAGAGCATCTCGGTGCCGGTTCCCGCGCGCAGCGGACGGCGGAACTCCAGCGCGCGGCAGCCGCACAGCAGTTCGAGCGCCACCACGTGGGCGGAGTTCTCGACGATGCGGCGCGCGTGCCGGCCCGCGATGGGCGCCATGCTCACGTGGTCCTCGACGCCCGCGCCGGTGGGAATGCTGTCCACGCTGGCCGGATGCGCGAGCGACTTGTTCTCGCTCACGAGCGACGCCGCGGTGTACTGCGCCATCATGTAGCCCGACTCGAGCCCGGGGTTGCCCGCCAGGCACGCCGGCAGCTCGGACACGCGCGAGTCCACGAGGCGGTCGATCCGGCGCTCGCTGAGCGACGCGATCTCGGCCACGGCAATTTTGAGGTAGTCCGCCACCAGCGCCACCGGCTGCGCGTGAAAGAGCCCGGCCGACACCGCCTCGTCGCCCTCGGCGAGGATCAGCGGGTTGTCGTTGACGCTGTTGAGCTCGATCTCGAGCTGCTGTTCCACGTGCATGATCGCGTCCCACGACGCGCCCATCACGTTGGGCACGCAGCGCAGGCTGTAGGCGTCCTGCACGCGGCCGCAGCCGGCATGCGATTCCACCAGCGCGCTGCCCTCGGAATACGCACGCAGCCGCCGCGCCACCTCGAGCGCGCCCTTGTAGGGGCGCAGGCGCTGGATGTCCTCGCGCGCGGGCGTGAAGCTGCCCAGCAGCACTTCGGTGCTCAGCGCCGCGGCGGCCACGGCCGCCTCCCACAGGCTCTGCGCGTCGGCGCACGCCAGCGCGGCGAGCGCTGTGGAGAACTGCGTGCCGTTGATGAGCGCCAGTCCCTCCTTGGCCTCGAGGGTCAGCGGCTGCAGGCCCGCGCCGCGCAGCGCCAGCCCGGCCGGCATGCGCTGGTCGCCCAGCCAGGCCTCCCCTTCGCCGATGAGCACGCAGGCCAGGTGCGCCAGCGGCGCCAGGTCGCCCGACGCCCCGACCGAGCCCTGCAGCGGCACGATGGGCGTGACTTCGCGGTCCAGCATGGCGAGCAGCATCTCGACCACGTCGGGACGCACGCCGGAAAATCCCTGCGCGAGCGAGTTGGCGCGCAGCAGCAGCATGGCGCGCACCACTTCACGCGAGGCCGCGGGCCCCACGCCCGCGCTGTGCGAGCGCAGCAGGTTCACCTGCAGCGTGCGCGTGTCCTCGGGCGGAATGCGGCGGTCCTTGAGCTCACCGAAGCCCGTCGTCACGCCGTACACCACGCGGCTCTGCGCCACGGCCCGGTCCACCACCGCGCGGCTCGCGCGCATGCGGGTCATCGCGTCGGGCGCGATCTCGATGCGGCGGCTTCCGCGCGCCACGTCCACCACGTCGTCCAGAGCCAGCTTCGTTTCGCCCAACCGGATCACACACCCTCCCGCGCTGCCTCGTCACGTTCCGTCAGGAAGCGCGCAGCCTCGGCGGCGAGGGCGCGCGCGTCGCGCCATAGTTCGGGCTCCACCGGCAGCGATGCGCGAAATGGGCCGCGGTACGACGCCGTGGCGAGCCGCTGGTCGCAGACCACCAGCACGCCGGCATCGTCCGAGCGCCGGATCAGCCGGCCGACTCCCTGCCGGAAGCGCACGACGGCTTCGGGTACGGCGTCGGCCCGGAAAGGATCCTGCCCGAGTTCGCGCAACCGCTCGCCGCGCGCTTCGACGATGGGATCGTCCGGCACGGAAAACGGGAGCTTCGCGACCACGAGCATCTCGAGCGTCTCTCCCGGAAAGTCGACACCTTCCCACAGGCTTTGCACCCCGAGCAAGACCGCGCCCCGCGCCTTGCGAAAGCGCTCGACCAGCAGTCCCGGCGGGCCGTCCACGTCCTGCGCCATGAGCAGCCGCCCGCGCGGCAGCAGCGACGCCAGCTTGGTGCGCGCGCGCTTGAGCCGCTCGTGCGACGTGAACAGCACCAGCATGTTGCGCACGGCCGAGCGGGCCAGCTGCGCCACCACCTCGGACACCGCCGCCGCCTCGTCGGGGCCGCCGTCGTAAACGTAGGCGCGCATCTGCTGCGCCAGCGGGAACGGCGACGGATAGCTGGCCGTCTCGCACGTCGCGCGCCCGTCGCGCGCCAGTCCCAGGCGCTCGGCCGTCCAGCCGAAGTCGCCCGCGCTCGACAGCGTGGCCGAGGTGAGCACGGCCACGCGCGAGCGCGCGAGCAGCTGCTGGCGTGCGAACGGCCCCACCGTGACCGGGGCGCCGCGCAGCTCGGCCACGTCGCTCTTGGGCGACTGGCTCCGCCAGTACACCCACTCGGGGTCCACCGCCTCGGTCAGCGTCATCAGCTCGTCGCGCACGAACGTCCAGCGCGCGCTCAGCAGTTCCAGCTCGGCCTGCAGTTCCTCGCCCGGCGTGCCGGCCTCGGCAATGGCCACCGCGCCCGCGGCGCGGCGCAGCGCGTCGGCGAACACGTCGCAGTGCTCGAGCACCACCTGCAGCGCGTTCAGGTCGCGCCCGAGCAGTTCCTGCTGAGAGCGGAAGCGCTTGCGCACGCCGTAGGGCGAGCCGCCCTTGCCGTCGGCCCCCGGCGCCACCTGGGTGAACAGCTTGTCGATGTCGGCGCGGGCCTCGTCGGCGCGGCCCGAGAGCCGCTCGAGGTCGCCGTGCACGCGGTCGCGCGTCGAGTCGCCCAGCAGCAGCGGCAGCGCCAGAGAGCGCACACGCGACAGCAGCCCGCTGCCGCGCTTGCCGCCCTTGAGGGTGCCGGTCTGGCGCAGCAGCTCCTCGATCCGGTGGCGCGACACCGAGCGTTCGAGCTGGCTGAGCAGCACGCCCTCGAGCCGGTGCGCCTCGTCCACGATGAGCACGTCGTACTCGGGCAGCAGCCCTTCGGCCTCGGCCGCGCGCGCGAGCAGCGCATGGTTGACCACGGTGATGCGCGCCTCGCCCGCCGCGCGCCGCGCGCGCGCCCAGAAGCACTCGCGCCCGCGCCGGCACACGGCGCCCGAGCAGCTCTGCGGGTCGGCCGCCACGCGCGGGCGCACGCGGCGCCACACCTCGGCGTCGGGCGCCTCGAAGCGGTCCAGGTCGCCGTACGGATCGCCGGCCGCCCACTGCTGCAGCGCGTCCACCGCCTCCTGCTCGTCGTCGTCGCGCGGCTCGGCCATCTCGAGCAGCCGCGTGCACAGGTAGTTGGCCTTGCCCTTGAGGCGCGCGATCGGCACCGACACGCCGAGCGCCTCGAGCACCGCCGGAAGATCGCGCTCGAACAACTGGTCCTGGAGCGACTTCGTGCACGTGGCCACCACGATGCGCTCGTGGGATTCCACCGCGTGCAGCACGGCCGGCAGCAGGTAGGCGACCGACTTGCCCACGCCCGTGGGCGCCTCGGCCATCAGGATGCCGCCCGTCTCGAGCAGTCGCGCCACGTCGCGCGCGAGTTCCACCTGCGCGTGGCGTTCCTCGTACAGCGGCCAGTAGCGCGCGAGCGCTCCGCCCGGCTTGAGTGCCGCCAGCGCCTGCGCCTCGAGCCCCATCAGAACGCCGTCACCAGGCGAAGGTGCACCTTGCCGTCCAGGAAGCCGCTGCCCGGCGCGAGCCCGTAGTCCAGGTCCACGTGTCCGCCCGCCGCGGGCAGGCGCAGCCCGAAGCCCACGCCGTCGGCGCTGCTGCGCGTGACGCGCGAGGGCCCGTCGGGCGCGAGCGCGTCCACGGCGCGCCGGCTCTCCATCTGCGCGTGGTCCCAGAACAGCGCCACGCGCTCGCCGCGATCGCCCAGGAACCAGCGCCACTCCAGCTTCGAGACCACGTAGCGGTCGGCGCGGAACGCCTCTTCGTCATGACCACGCAGGCTCGCGGCGCCGCCCAGCGTGAAGCGCTCCCACTCGGCGAGTGTCGGCTGCGACGAGAAGCGTCCCGCCGCGCCAAGTTCCACCGCGGCGCCCGAGCGCCGCCCGGTCGCGCCGTGCCATTCGGCGGTCACGTCCACGCCGCTCAGCCGCGCGCTGCGCGTGACCGACGGCGCGTCCACGCCGAGCGCGCTGCCGCGGAGCTTTTCGCGCTTGAAGCTCTGCGTGGCGGCCAGCCGCAGCCGCGTGCCGCGGCGCGGCGCGAGCGCGTCGTCACGCCCGTCGCGCACCAGCGCGAAGCTGGTCTCCTGCTGGTCCGCCGACTGCACTTCTCCCTGTGGCTGCGACAAGCGTTCCTCGCCGAATCCCGCTTCGATGTGTTCGCGCTCGCCCAGTGCGGCGCCCAGGCGCGCACCATAGCGGAAGCGCGTCCACAGCGTGTCCTGCACCTGTTGCCTCAGCTCGGTCTGCAGGCGCAGCGCGCGCCCGAACAGCATGGGCTCGGTGTAGCGCGCCGAGAAGTCGGCGAGCCCCTTGCCGCGCGACTGCCACGCGAGCGCCACCGATCTCGCCGTGCCGAGCAGGTTGCCCAGCTCCAGCCGCGCCAGCCCCGCCACGCCCGCGTCGCCCTGAACGCCCACCGCGCCCTCGAACGTGTTGAAGCGCGGCTCCTCCACGCGCCAGCGCAGCACGCCCTGGCGCAGCTCGCCGCCGCCGGCCAGTCCCGCGAACTCCGCGCGGCGGAACACGCCCAGCTGCGACAGGCGCTGCGTGGCCAAGCGCACCGCGGCGGGATCGTACGGCGCGCCGCGCAGCCGTCCCATGGCGCGCTCGGCCACCTCGGGGCGCGTGGTCTTCATGCCCTCGAGCCGCACGTCCGAGATGATCACGCGCGGCCCGCGCGCCCCGCTCAGCCGCACGCGCACCCGCCCCGAATCCTCCTCCCAGCTGCTGACCCCGAGCTGCGCCCAAGCGAAGCCCGCCGCCTCGGCCTCGGTCACGCGCTTCTCGATCGCTCGCGTCAGCTGGAAGGGGCGCGCCACGTCGCCCGCGCGCACGAGGGGCTCGCTCCGCCACGCGGCCGAGTCCGCCGCCGGCACGTCGAGCAGCAGCTCGGCCCAGCGCGCGCGCACGCCCGGCTCGATGCGCGCGCGCAGGCGCGGCGGCGTTCCCCACCACTCGCCCGTGGCGCGAGCGCCCAGCCAGCCCTCGCCCTGCAGCCGCGCCAGCGCCACTCCGAGCGCGCGCGACAGCGCCACCGAATCGCCCGGCTGGGCCAGCGCCGGGGCGAAGAGCGCCGCGCCCTCGCGCGCCGCCAGCGGCCAGCCGCCCAGCTCGAGTTCGGCCGCACGCGCGACCCCGGTGCCAAGGGGCGCACAACAGCCCAGCGCCAGAGCCGCCCACAGCAGCAGCTTGCCCGCCCTCGCTCGCGTGTCACGCGAGCGGGTGCGCGCACCCACCACGCAGCACGACAGTCGTGCCGCCAGGCACGCTGGCCGGAGGCCAGCAAAGCAACGGCTCAAAAGAAACTCCGCACTTCGGCCCTGCCCGTCGTCAGCGTCCGGCT
>JADLGX010000120.1 GCA_020849095.1 Candidatus Eiseniibacteriota bacterium | reverse complement strand
GCCGCACGGTGGGCGAGCCCGGCGTGGCGCGCATCTGCGACGAGCGCCTGCGCGCGCTTCGCGAGCAGCGCGAGATCCCGGAGTCCGCGCGCGAGTCGCGCGCGAACAACGCCCGCCGCATCCAGCTCGCGACCGAATGGATCGCGCGCAACTGGAAGCGCGACGCGTGCGCGCTGCTCGACCTGGTGCTCACCGAAGCGGCGCCGGCCGATCTCAGGCTGGAGGCGGAGCGGCTCAAGGCGGAGTTCTGCGAGCTGCCGGGCGACTGAGCGGCGAGCGGATCAGAAGTGCTCGTCGGTCCGGTGCGCGGGTTCCCGATGAGGAGCGAGCTGCCGGTCCCACGGCCCGCCCTGCCAGTTGTCCCGGCGCGCGGTGTCGTGAATCCACGGCGGCAGCTCGATCATGAGATGGCTCGCGAGCGCCTGCGCGTAGGGTTCGTACTTCAGCCTCAGCTCGGCCAAACGGGATTCGAACCCGGAGGACGGAGGCAGGGCCAGCGGGGTCGCGGCCAGCGCCTCCCGCAGGCGCGCCGCCGTCGCGGGGGGCAGACGCTCCGCGAACGCCGCCGGCGGCCGATGAACGAAAACCTGGGTGATGTCCACGAGGGCATGCCGGGCCATCGCGTACGTGAGCCGGGCCTGTGAGTTCGGCGCGGCGCCGTCCCGGGCCAGCAGCAGCGAAGTGGAGTCCAGGATGGTCACGAGCGAACCGAGCCAGGACTGGTTGCTGTGCTGGGAGCGGTAGTAGGCGAGCTGCGGGTACGAGATGTGCGTTTCGAGCAGCTGCGCCGCCCAGCGCTCCCACGCCGAGAGCACGTCGTCGCACAGGCCGCCCGCCTCGGCCGGAGGGGTGCGCCGCAGGAACTCGGCCGCGGTCGGCGGCGAGCCGGCGCGCGCGTCCATGAGCGAGATCTCGATCTCGCGCTGCGCGAAGGCGGCGTACAGGGTCGGCAGGTAGCCGACCACGGTGCCGAGAAAGCCGAACCCCAGCCCGGCCTCGGCGACCGCGAAGACGCGGCCCAGCGGCGTCGCCGGGGTGAAGTCGCCGAACCCCAGCGTGAAGAACGTCTCGCCGCTCATGTAGAGCAGGGTGGCGAAACCCAGCGAGTCCGAGCCCGCCGCCCCACCGGCCGCGAACTCGAGAAGCGCGAAGGCGACGATGAGTCCCGCAGCCCAGAGGGTCAGGAGCAGGATCAGCGACAACGGGCCGAAGAAGCCGAGCAGTGATTCCCTCCGGGCAGGCGGGTTCGTGCGCAGCGCGAGCGCGCGCCAGGCCCGCCACGCGGCCACGTAGAAGTAGCGCGTGAGCCGAACGCGCCGCCCGATGCGGCGCGGGACGAGGATCGTCTCGAACGCGTCCCACAGGATGACGCCGACCAGGGCCGCCCCGGCGATGCCGGCCGGCAGGGAAAGAGGGGACATGCCGGTCAGCTCGAGCGACGCCGTTCGCGCCATTCGCGAGCGAGCAGCCCGTAGAACGCCGTGTCCGAGATTTCGTCGCCCACCTGCCAGCGCTCGCGCAGGGTGCCTTCGCGCACGAAGCCCAGCCGCTCCAGCGCGCGGCACGAGGGAGCGTTGCGCGGGTCGGCGTCGGCCTCGAGCCGGCGGAGCCCGAGCGGGCCGAACGCGTAGTCCACGATCGCGACGAGCGCCTCGTGCATGTAGCCCTGGCCCCAGTGGCGCCGGGCCAGCCCGTAGCCGATGTCCGCGCGGCCGCTCTGCTCGCTGAACGCGAACAGCGAGGCGTGCCCGATCGTCCAGTCGTCCGCCGGAGTGGCGAGGCACCAGCGCAGTCCGGCCTGCGTGGGAAAGAAGGTCTTTGCGCGTTCGACGGAGGCCACGGCTTCGGAAATGTCGCGCATGGGCGGCTTGCTCCAGTAGCGCATGGCCACCGGGTCGCTCTCCATCTCGAACACCGCGGGCACGTCGTGGTCGGCCACCTCGCGCAGCACGAGGCGCTCGGTCCGGAGCACGGGAAAGGCGGAAGGGAAGTTCATGGCGGCGGAGAGTGACGCACGCGAGGAGCGAGCGCCACTCCTGAAGTCGTGACCCCTGCTACCGGCCCGTCACCACCACGCGCTGGTGGGCCTCGCCGAGCGGCGTGCGAAGTCGCGCGTGGTAGATGCCCGGCGGCAGTCCCGACGCGCGCAGCACGGCTTCGTGCCGCCCGGCCGCCCGCGGTCCGCTCGCCAGCGTGCGCACGCGCCGGCCCGTGACGTCGAAGAGCCCCAGGTCCACTTGGGCCGCTCCCGGAAGCTCGAAAGCGATCATCGCGTCTCCCCGGATCGGCTGCGGAGCCGGGGCGCTCAGGCTCACGCGCGGTCCCGCCGTCGCATGCGGCGGAGCGGCCAGCAGCAACGCCGGATCGGTGACCGCGGCGAGGTTGGTTCGCGCCACTCCGCCGATGCTGCGGAACTCGCCGCCCACGTAGAGCACGCCGGGGCCGGTCGCGAGCGCGGTGACCTGGCCGAAGTCGAGATTCGCGTTCCACGACTGGACCGCGCCGGTGGTGGTGTCCACCACCGCGAGGCGCGATCGTGGAGTCACTCCCACCTGCGAAAAGGTGCCGCCCACGTACACGCGATTTCCGAAAGGCAGCGCCTCGTCGCAGTTCACGGACGGATCGGGGTTCCACGCGAGGGCCAGCCCCGTGCTGGAGTCGAGCGCCGCCACGTACTTGCGCGTGGTGCCGCCGATATTGATGAACGAGCCGGCCGCGTAAACGCGCCGGCCGGCGGTGGAGAGTCCGGTCACCGTGCCGCTCGCGTTCGGGTTCCAGGGCAGGAGCGCTCCCGTGACGCCGTCCACCGCCGCGAGGCGGTTGCGCGTGATGCCGCTCACCTGCGTGAACGCCCCGCCCGCGTACACGCGGCCCGCGCTCACGGCGAGCGCGTTGACGACGCCGCCGGCGTTGGGATTCCACGGCTGGAGCACGCCGAACGTGTCCACCGCGGCGAGCCGGTTGCGCGTGGTCGAGGCCACGCTCACGAACTGCCCGCCCACGTAAATCGTCGCGCCGTCGGCCGCCAGCGCGAACACCGAGATGCTCGCGTTGGGATTCCACGAGGCGAGCGCGCCGGTGGTGGCATCCACGGCCGCGAGCCGGCTGCGCGACGTGCCTCCCATCTGGGTGAACTGCCCGCCCACGTAGAGCTTGTTGCCCAGCAGCACCATGGCGTTCACCTGCCCGCTGGCGTTGGGGTTGAACGCAGTGGCCGCGCCGGTCGTGAGATCGAACGACGCGAGGTTGCTGCGCATGACCACGTTCATCGCCGCGAAGAAGCCGCCCACGTACAGCGTGCTGCCGTTGGCCGAGATCGTGGAGGCGCTCGAGCTGGCCATGGGACTCCACGCCGTCGGCGCGCCCGTCGCGGGATCGAGCGCCGCGAGGAAGTTGCGCGGCTGCCCGCCGACGGTGTTGAAGCCGCCGCCGATGTGGGGAACCCCGCCCACCACGG
>JADLGX010000119.1 GCA_020849095.1 Candidatus Eiseniibacteriota bacterium | reverse complement strand
TCCGATTGGAAATCCTCTGCGCGGTGGGCAACGTGAGGAGCCAGCGAGTGGCGGAGAAGATCGGGGCCTTGCGCGAAGGCGTGCTGCGCCAGCGACTGGTGATTCCCGGTGGGATGTCCGACGCCGTACTCTACAGCCTGGTGCGAGAATGACGGCCCGCCGCCCTGCACGTGCGGCCGCCACGCCCAAGGAGGCATGCGTGCGAACAAGGCCCCGGTGGGTTCTCCTCCTCCTCGCATTGCTGGTCTCGTCTTGCGCTCCGGCCGGGTCATTCCAGCCGCCAACCTGCGAACAGCGCCTGTCGTCCGGCAAGACGGTCCATGTCACTTCGTGCCTGCTCGTCTGGGGCGTCGAGCACGAACAGAGATTTCCCAACCAGGACGCTTTCGCCCTCGAGTACGTCACGTCCGTTTCTCTCTCAGCCGAAGAAGTCCTCGACACGGAAGCCCTCGAGGTGTTCGAACTCATCCGCCCCGTCTCGGAGCAGTGGGGCTTCTCCACGGCGTCCGTCGCCGCATTCCCCATCGCGGAACGCACAGGGCCGTATGTCCAATACGCATTCTCACGCTCGGCAACCGGGACCTGGACGTTCCGCCGCGCCCGCGCGAAGGTCTTCAACACCGAATCCGGGCGCAAACCCGACTAGCCGCGCGCAGGTTGTTGCCGTCGGGCCTCGGCATGCAGCCGACTCTCTTTCTGGGCTTGACGAAGTCGGGCGCGACACACGACCGTGCGCGGACACCTCAACCCTTCAGGAGTCCTTCATGCCCCCTCGCGTGACCGGTATCGGCGGTGTGTTCTTCAAGGCTCGTGACCCGAAGGCGCTCGGCGCCTGGTATCGCGACAACCTCGGCCTCGACGTGTCGGAATGGGGCGGCGTCGTCTTCCAGTGGCAGACGCCCGAGTACCCGCAGCCGGACGGCTCGACCATCTGGAGCCTGTTTCCAGGGGACTCCAAGCAGTTCGGGACGAGCCCGGCGCCGTTCATGATCAACTATCGCGTGGACGACCTCGAAGGGATGATCGCGTCGCTGCGCGCGAAGGGCTGCGCGGTGGACGAGAAGACTCAGGACTCCGAGTACGGCAAGTTCGGCTGGGTCATGGACCCCGAGGGGAACCGCATCGAGCTGTGGCAGCCGCCGGCTTAGAAGAGCGCCCGGATCTCGCGAACCCTCACACGTCGGTCGCCAGAGGATTCCTGCTGCCCATGATTTCACTTCCCCTCGACACCCCTTCGCTTCGGATACGCCACCTCGCCGTCGAAGAGGCGGCGCGCATGAGGGAGCTGAACGGCGAGGCGTCCACGCGGCGCTGGCTGCCGTCCCATGTCTATGCGGACGCCGACGAGGCCGTCTCTCGCATGCGCTACCTGGTCTCCGGCTATGCGTCGCCCGGCGATCCTCGTCTTGGTCCGTACGTCCTGGGCGTCGAACACCTCGCCAGCGGCGTGCTGCTGGGCCATGTCGGGTTCAGTCCCTTCGAAAGCGACGTCGAGGTCTCCTACGCCATCGCCGAGGATTCGCGCGGCCGCGGGTACGGCGCCGAAGCCCTGATTCACGCGTGCCGGTGGGCCGCGGCGAACTTCGGCCTGCCCCGCCTCCTGGCCCTCACGGAGGCCGAGAACGCGCCGTCGCGCCGCACCCTGGACCGCGCAGGGTTCGTGCATGACGAAGACACGGTCATGCAGTTCCAGGGCAGCCCGCAGACCGTCAGCCGCTACTGGTGGCGCCTCTCCACGCCAGCGTCCAACAGCTGACCGACTCACGGAGGACCGACCATGATCGCGGGCGCCCGATACGGACACACCAACCTGATCGCGACGGACTGGCGGGCGCTGTCGCGCTTCTACCAGGAGCTGTTCGGTTGCGTCGCCGTGCCGCCCGAGCGTGACTTCTCGGGGCCGGACCTCGAGCGTGGCACCGGCATCCCGGGTGCGCGGCTGTGGGGCGAGCACCTGCGCCTGCCGGGTCACGGCCCGGAGGGGCCGACGCTCGAGATCTTCCACTACGACATGCTCGAGGAGCGGCCAGAGGTCGCGGTCAACCGCCCCGGGTTCGGGCACATCGCGTTCGTGGTCGACGATGTCCCGGCCGCCCGCGAAGCCGTGATCGCCGCAGGCGGGAAGGCGGTCGGCGAGGTAGTCACGCTGACCAATGCCATCGGAAAGCGTCTCACCTGGGTCTACGTCACGGACCCCGAGGGCAACGTGCTGGAGCTGCAGTCCGTTCCGAGGTGAGCGCGGCCCATCGCCGATCGCGAGTGACGATCGGTGCGGACTTCAACCGAGGAGGACACATGGCGAATCTCAAGCGAATCCAGATCTCGGCCGACATCGCGGCACCGGTCGCCCGCGTGTTCCGGCTCATGCTGGATCCCGACGGCTACCGCGACTGGACCTCGCCCTTTGCGGAGGGCTCCTACTACGAGGGCTCCTGGCGGCAGGGAGAGAAGATCAAGTTTCTGGGGCCGACGGGTGGCGGCATGCTGGCCGAGGTGGCCGAGCTGCGTCCGAACGAGTTCCTCTCCATTCGCCACCTCGGCTTCATGGTCGACGGGGTGGAGGACACCGAGAGCGACGCGGTTCGCGCCTGGGCCCCGGCGTACGAGAACTACACGTTCTCCACCACGCCGGCCGGAACCCGGCTCGTGGTCGACCAGGAGGTCACGGAGGAGTGGGAGAAGGACATCGCCGCGGCCTGGCCCAAGGCGCTGGCGCGGTTGAAGGCGTTGTGCGAAGCCGGCGGCGCTCACTGATGGAGACGGACCTCATGTCACCCCGAGAAGCCGTGATCGCGTTCTGGGCGACTGCGAACGCGCGCCAGTGGGAGGAGTTCGCGGCGCTGCTGCATCCGCGCATGGCCTACCACGTGCCGCAGACCCGCGAGCGCGCCGAGGGCCGCGAGGGCTTCGTGGACGTGTTCCGCACCTGGCCCGGCGACTGGATCGCCCACGTCGAGACCGTGGTGGCCGACGAACGCGCCGCGTTCAGTGTCATCCGATTCGTGGTGGACGGCACCGCGGACACGGGAATCAGCCTGTTCGGTTTCGAGGGCGGGCTCATCTCGTCCGTGACCGACTGGTGGCCCGTTCCGTACGATCCTCCCGCCCGGGCATCCGCCTGGCTGAATCGGTACTGAGCCTTCCATCCCGTGCGCGCACCCGAGGACATCGTATGAAGGAGTTCATCCTGTTCATGCACGACGACGTGCCGCTGGGCGGCGACGGCGGCGACGGGGCGTCTTGGGAGTCCTACCTCGCGACGCTACGCGCCAGTGGCGCGTTCGAGGGCGGCAGTTCGATCGGCGAGGGCGTGTGCGTGCGAAAGGCGGGAATCGCCTCTGCGCCGAGCGGCATCACCGGTTTCGTCCGTGTGCGCGCCGAGAACCTCGAGGAGGCCCTGCGCCACCTCGACGGCAACCCCGACTACGAGTCCGGCGGCACGATCGAGATCCGCGAGCTGGCGAAGGACTGACCGCCCCACGGAGCGAGCCCCATGCCCCTCCTGCACATCCGACTCGACGATCTGCGCGGCCCCGAGATCCGCGCGCTGCTCGAGGAGCACCTGGCCGACATGCGCCGCATCTCGCCTCCCGAAAGCGTGCACGCGCTCGACCTCGACGCGTTGCGCCGGCCCGAGATCTCGTTCTGGACCGTGTGGGCGGGCGGCGAGCTGCTGGGGTGCGGCGCACTCAAGCAGCTCGACTCCCGCCACGGTGAGATCAAGTCCATGCGCACCGCGGCCGCGCATCGCGGCAAGGGAGTGGCGCGCGCGGTGCTCGCGCACGCGGTGGACGAGGCGGTGCGGCGAGGGTACGGGCGGCTGAGCCTCGAGACGGGCTCGCAGCCGGACTTCGAGCCCGCCCGCAGGCTGTACTCGAGTTTCGGCTTCACGTTCTGCGGCCCGTTCGCGGATTATGCCGAGGATCCCAACAGCGTCTTCATGACGCGCGCGCTGCCTGCCGCCCCAGTTCCCGGAGATCCGAAATGAACCGCAAGCAGTTCCTGTATCGCATCCAGCCCACGCGGCCCGCCATGCTGATCGAGGGCCCGACAGCGGAGGAGGCGCGCCTAGTGGGGGAGCACTACGACCACCTCGAGCGCCTGCTCGGCGAGGGGATCGTGCTCATGGCAGGACGCACGCTCAACTCCGACACGAGCGCGTTCGGGATCGTCGTCTTCACCGCCGACACGCCGCAGCAGGCCATGGAGATCGTCAACGAAGACCCGGCCGTCAAGCATGGCATCATGCACGCGGAACTGTATCCCTACCGTGTTTCGCTGTGGTCACCCGCGGGACCGGCTGTGTCATGAGCGCCACGCCCGGCTATTCCGGAACTCCGCTCGTCCGCAAGCTGGGCATCGTCGCCGGCTCGCGCGTGCTGGCGATCGGCGCGCCCGCGGACTATCGCGCGCTGCTCGCGCCGTTGCCCGAGGGCGTGGTGTTCGCGCGTGCGGCCAAGCCCGGCGTGAACGTGGCGCACGTGTTCGTGACCGCGCGCGCCGAACTCGCGCGGCAACTGGCCTCGCTCCGCAAGTCGCTGGCGAGCGACGCCGCCGTCTGGGTGTCGTGGCCCAAGAAGGCGTCCAAGGTGCCCACCGACGTGACCGAGGACGTGATCCGCGCGGTCGCGCTGCCCATGGGTTTCGTGGACATCAAGGTGTGCGCGGTGACCGAAGTGTGGTCCGGACTCAAACTGGTCGTCCGCAAGGAACTCCGGTGACGTTCGTCGCGCTGCTGCGCGGCATCAACGTGGGCAAGGCCAAGCGCATCGCGATGGCCGACCTGCGCGGGATGCTCGAGGGTCTGGGCTACTCGAACGTCCGCACGCTGCTCAACAGCGGCAACGCGGTCTTCACCGCGGCGCGGGGCGCGCCTGCGGGCCATGCCGTGCGCATCGTGGCGGCGATCGCCGAGCGCTTCGCCATGGAGGTGCCGGTCATCGTGAAGTCGGCGGCGGACCTCGACGCGATGGCGAAGGAGAACCGCCTCGCCACCCGCGCGCCGGACTTTTCGCGCCTGCTCACGGTGTTCGCGAAGGAGCCGGCCCAGTTGAAGTCGATCTCCGCCCTGGCCGGGCTCGTCGAGCCGCCGGAGGAACTGCTGATCGGCCGGCACGCCGCCTATCTGCACTGCGCCAACGGCATCCTGAAGAGTCGTGCCGGTGAGGCGCTGCTGGGCAAGGCGGGCAAGGAGTTCACCACGAGGAACTGGGCGACGGTCGAGAAGATCCGCGCTCTCATGGCCGGGGAGGCGTAGCCGGCCACTCCCCGTTCAGATCCCCATGTCGCCCAGCGCCTTGCTCACCTGCATGAGCACGCCGGTCACTTCGGGGTGCGTCACCTCGAGGCGGACGATCGTCTGCTCCAGCTGGGTGGCGAGCGACGCGTGCTCGGGGCGCTTGGTGCCCGGCTGGTCGAGCGCGCCCTGGATGTCGTCGGAGAGCTGCTTGAGCAGTTCGCGATCCTGCTCGCTCATGCTGGGCGCGCCGGCGAGCGCGCCGTGAAGCTGCTGAAGCAATTCGGTGAGGGGCTTCGGCTGGGTCATGTCGCAAGCTCCATTCGAGCGGGTCGGTAGGATCGGATGCTTCGCTTCGGCGCCATCATGCGCCTTCGCGGGCGATGGTGCTACGTTTCGGCGCGACCGACAGGCCGGTCCCGGGTTCCGGCCGGAAAGGCATCCGCCATGCGCCACTTCGTGTTTGCGCTGTTCGCGCTCCTGTTCGTTACCGATTCGCTCGCAGCGGCGCAGGAAATCCTCCCGGTCCGAGGAGACGAGGTCGTTCCCGGTGTGACGGACGCCGTGTACGTGGATGTCCTGCCCGAGCTCATCTATCGGGTTCCACTCGAGTATCCCCAGATCGCCCGCGAAGCCGGAGTGGACGGCACCGTGATGGTGCAGCTGCTCGTGGATACCAACGGCGTCGTCGTGAACGCACTCGTCAAGAAGTCCATTCCCATGCTCGATGGCGCGGCGCTGAAGTGCGTTCGCCAATGGCGATTCAAGCCCGCGTTCTCGAACGGCCGCCCCGTCAGCACCTGGATCGGTGCGCCTGTTCTCTTCGACCTGAAAGCCAAGCCCGAAAGGCACCCCGGGCCGCCACCGCCTCCTCGCAGTGCGGGCCGCCACGACGAACGCCCTCGACTCCCTGAAGGCGAACCGCTCCGCCCGGCGGAATGGCCCGCGGGCTGGGCCCGGGGCGAGGAAGGCATCCTGTTCGCGGAACAGATCGTGCTCGAGCAGCTCCCCAAAGTGGAACGCCGGCCCAAGGCGCGCTTCGACGGCAAACCCAGCCCTCGGGAGACGCCCCGAGACGTCCTCGTGGTGGCGATGGTGCGGGTGGAGCCCGAAGGGCACGTGAGCGCCGCGCGCATCGTGAAGTCGGTGCCGCCATACGACGCATTCGCGCTGCGTACGGTGCAGCTCTGGAAGTTCCGGCCCGCGATCCAGCGGGGCGTCCCCGTCGCGGTCTCCCTCTACGTTCCCGTCATGGTCCGCACTCGATGAACGCTCCCTGGTGGCGCGGCGCGCGCGGCGAGTGGTACGTGATCGCGCAGTTCGCGCTGTTCTTCCTGATGGTGCTGGGCCCGCGCACGCTTCCCGGCCTGCCCGCCATTCCGTGGCCCGCCGCGAGCCGCGCCGTGGGCGGGGCGCTCATGCTGGCCGGCGTGGCGCTGGTGCTGGGGGCCAGCCTTCGTCTGGGCCGCTCGCTCACGCCGCTGCCCTACCCGCGAAACGGCGCGCAACTGGCGCAGACCGGCCCTTATGCGATCGTGCGTCATCCCATCTACAGCGGCGTGCTGCTCGCGGTGTTCGGCTGGGCGGCCTGGGTGCGAGGACCGCTCACGCTGCTTGAGGCGCTGGCCGTCCTGGTGCTGCTCGACATCAAGTCGCGGCGCGAGGAACGCTGGCTCGCCGAGCGCTTCGCAGGCTATGCCGAATACCAGAAGCGCGTGCGAAAACTGGTGCCGTTCCTGTACTGAACGCGCCCCGCATCCTTGACACGACCGCCCCCGGACGCGTGAAGTGCGCGGCCACAGGAGGACACAGGCATGAAGATGCGCGTGCTCGTCACGGGCGGGACGTTCGACAAGGAATACAACGAGCTCAACGGCGAGCTGTTCTTCAAGGACACCCACCTGCGCGAAATGCTGCGCCTGGGCCGATGCCATCTCGATCTCGACGTGCAGATGCTCATGATGATCGACAGCCTCGAGATGACCGACGAGCGCCGCGAGATCGTGTACCGGCACTGCATCGAGGCCGCCGACGAGCGCATCGTGATCACGCACGGCACCGACACCATGGAGATCACCGCGCGCTACCTGGGCGAGCGTCTCAAGGACCAGACCGTCGTGCTCACGGGCGCGATGGTGCCCTACACGTTCGGCAGCTCCGACGGGCTCTTCAACCTGGGCAGCGCGCTCGCCTTTGCGCAGTCCATGCCGCACGGCGTGTACGTGGCCATGAACGGCCGCTGCTTCGACTGGCACAACGTGCGCAAGGACCGCTCGACGGGACGTTTCGAAGAGAGCGCGGCCCGATGACGCGGAGAGCCGCGTGACCGCGCCGGACTCGCGTCACTTCGTGCTGCCCGACGGCACGGGCGCCCCCATCGCCCGCTCCGAACTGCTCTCGCTCGGCGCGCACATGGCGGCCATCCGGCTCACCTGGCTGCCCGGCGCCACCGGCGTTCCCGAGGCGGGACCCTGGCGCGAAGCGATCGCCGCGCATGCGCGGGAGTGCCGCGCGCGCGGCGTGCGCGTGATCGAGACGCGCGTCGTGACCGACGAAGTCGCCGCCGGGCCCGACGGCCCGGCGCGCGCCGACGCGCACCGTGAGCGCTGCCGCGAGGCGGGGTTTCGCGAGTGCGACCGCCGCCACGAGTTCCTCGTTCCGCTCGCCGACGCGCTGGCCGCGGTCGCCGCCACGGCGGGGCAGGTGCAACTCGAGTGGCGCTGCGTCGCCACGACGCCGGGCGCGGAGCTTCAGCGCGCGGCCGCGCTGCTCGCGGCGGTCGCCGTGGGCGATCCCGACGCCGATCCCGACGACGACGCGCTCGGCTTTCTGCTCTCGCGGCGCGAGGACGCCGATGCGCGCATCACGCCCGAGAGCCTGCAGGTGGGCTCGCTGGACGGAGCGGATGCCGCCATCGTCGCGCCCACGGTGTGGCCGGTCACGCGCACGGGCAGCCTCACGTACATGGGCGTGCTGTCCGAGTTTCGTGGGCGCGGGCTGGGCGCCGAAGTCATGCGTCACGGACTGCAGGCGCTGCACGACATGGGCGCGTTTCGCTACCACGACGGCACGAGCAGCCGGAACGCGCCCGCGCTCGCGCTGTTCCGCCGCATTGCCGCGCGCCCGTCGAGAGTGCAGGAGCAGTGGCGTCTCGAGCTCTAGCAGGCCCTCGGGACGGCGCAATGTCCCGTGCATGCAAGGCGCTGCCACGCGGTCGGCCGCTCGTCGGCGCTTCGTGCGCGTTCGTCGCGAGGACCATAGGCGGCAGGCCCCGGAAACCGGGACGCTCTCTTCGCGGCCGCACCTCGGGCCGCGCATCCCGGCCGTCAGTCCATCCCGACCCGGAGGAATCCACATGATCAAGAGGATCGTCGCATCGTCGGCCGCAGTTCTCCTGCTCGCGTTCGCAGTGCCCGCGCTTGCCGGTGGAGATCATTGCGGCGGCGCCAAGGGCGCGAAGAGCGCCATGGCCTGGGGCGGCGCCTGTCTCCAGCGCACCGCGACCGGCGCCGTGAGCGTGGCCGAGGTCGTGCCGGGCAGTCCGGCGGCCAAGGCCGGGGTTCGCGCCGGTGACGTCGTGCTCGCGGTCAATGGCAAGCAGATCGGAAGCAGCGAGTGCTCGGCCAGCCAGTGCACGTCCGGCTCGCAGGTCACCTACACGGTGCAGCGCGGCACGTCGAAGAAGAACGTCAAGTTCACGCTCGTGCCCATGCCCGACGCCGCTGCCCAGAAGTTCGCGAGCCGCGAAGGCAGCTTCGACGCCACGCTCGCGGCCATGGTGCTTCCGGCCGACAAGTAGACGTCCACCCGATCAAGCGAAGGCCCGGCGCCCCAAGGAGCGCCGGGCTTCGTCCTATCGCGGAGCGGCCTACTTCGGCAGCTTGCCGCTGAACTTCCAGGTCACCGCCCCGAACAACTGCATCGTGGCGTCCTCACCCCACTCGAGCTTGCCCCCGTCGAGCGGGGAGGCGTACGCGCCCATCACGTAGGCGCTCAAGCGTTCGCCGAGCGACTGGTCCACGACGGCGTCGAATTCGTACGCGAACGGCTTCTCCGTGGCCTCGACGCGGTCGAACTTGTGAGCGAGCAGCCTCACCGTGGTTCCCTCGCGCGGCTCGCATCCCAGCTGCGCCATGATGATCCGCATGTTGCTCGCCGTGCCGACCGTGCTCGCTAGCAGGTCGCCGACGTACCAGTTCGACCAGTCGCTCCACGAGTACTGCCACGGGAAGTAGCCCTCGTCGTCCCCGGTGTCGGGATCGTCGCCCGAGAACCAGAATCCCTGCAGCTTCACGGACGGCTTGAAGCGGCCTTCGCCCTGCCACATCACCTCGGCGTGCCCGCCCTTGCCCGCCAGTGACGCGCCGTTGAGCTCGCCACCCTCGATCACGATTTCCGTGCCGAACGAGACGGCGCCTTGCGAGTGCTTGCCGCGGACCGAGAAGGCGATCGGCGTGCTGCCCTCGTCGTCGAAGTCCACGTCGGCGCGCACGAACGTCAGCGCGAGCTCGGCGCCTTCCTTGGGTGCCCACGAGTACTGGCCGGCCATGATGAGGCCGTCCGTCTTCACGTCCGGACCTGCGAACGAAGGGGAGAAGTCCGTGACGGCCGCGGTCAGCGAGTGCGGTCCCTGCGCGAAGTGCGCGGTGGCGCCGTCGTAGAACGACAGCGGGATGTTCCAGAGCGCGGCACGGCGGTCGTAGTAACCGTCCCCGACCAGGAACCCGTCGCCGAGCACGATGCTCTGGCGGCCGATGCTGAATCCGAAGCCGGACTCGCCCAGGTTCGGCACGACGAGCGCGAGCTGATCGAGCAAGCCGTCGCTCTCGTCCTTCGTGCCGAAGTAGTCCTCCTTGACGGTCGTCATCACGACGCCGCCGGCGGTCACGTACGCGCCCTTGCCGAATCCGTAGAATCCGCGTGCGCGCGCGAAACCCTCACCCCAGTGGAAGGCGCCGGGGGCGAACTGCAGCTTGTCCACGTTGTGGTAGCTCAGCGTCGCGTCGAGCGCGTAGCTGACTCCCTCGGGCACGGCCTCGTCTTCGGCTTCCTCTGCCGCGGCCGGTTCCTCAGCCCACGCCATCGTCGCACTGCCCAGCAGCAGAGCGAGCATCCATGCGGCCAGGCATCCCTGCTTCTTCGTCAACATGATCCTCTCCTTATTGGGCAGCCTTGATCAGGTCCCAGATGCGCGTGTACTTCGCGTTGTCGGGTCCGAGGTCCCGGATGACTTCGCACTTCGCCTGCACTTCCGGCGACAGCCGGATGGCGGGGTTGTTCATGAACTCGGCGGGCAGCAGCGCGTACGCCGCAGCGTTGGGGCAAAGGTAGCTGATGAACTGGCTGTTCTCCGCGGCGACGGCCGGTTCATGCAGGAAGTTGATGAACTCGTGAGCGAGCTTGGCGTGCTTCGAGTCCTTCAGGATCACCAGGTCGTCGCACGCGATGCTCATGCCCTCGCGCGGCGCCAGGAACGCGATGTCCTCGTTCTCGGCCTGGGCGGCCAGCAGGTCGCCGCTGTAGCCGTGCACCAGCAGGAACTCGCCCGAGGCGAGCCCGCTCTTGTACTGCTCGTTCTCGAACTTGGCGAGCTGGCGCTTCCAGCGGATCACCACGTCCTTCGCCTGTTCCAGCTGCAGCGAGTCGGTGGTGTTGAGGCTGTAGCCCAGGAACTTGAGCGCCGCGCCGATGGTCTCGCGCGCGTCGTTCAGCATGGTCGTGCGCCCCTTGAGGTCGGTGCGCTCGAACACGGCCCACGTGGGCTCCGGGGCGGGCACCTTGCTCTTCAGGTAGGCGATGCCCGTGTTGGTGAGCATGTAGGGCGCGCTGTGCGCCATGGCCGGGTCGAGCGCCATGGGCAGGTAACCCGGGTCCACGTGAGTCAGGTTGGGGATCTGGGCGTGATCGAGAGGCAGGAGCATGTCCTGCGCCGCCATGATCGAGACCTGGTAGCTGGACGGCGTCACCAGGTCGTAGCCCGATGCGCCGGCCTTGAGCTTGGCGTACATGGACTCGTTCGAGTCGAACGTGTCGATGACGATCTTGCAGCCGTGCTCCTTTTCGAAGCGCTGCACCAGTTCGGGCTTGATGTAGTCGGCCCACGTGTACACGTGGAGCGTGGGGGTTTCCTTCTTCGCGCAGCCGGCGAGAAGGCCGAGCAGCGCGAGCGCGGCGAGGCCGCGCGCGACGAACGAGTTCACTTCGCCTCCTTGAGAAGCCGCTGGCTCAGCCACACGGTCGTCGTGGTCACGAGCAGCAGCAGCGTGGAAAGTGCATTGATGAGCGGCGGCGAGCCGTGCTTGATCATGCTGTAGATGCGAAGCGGCAGCGTGGTCGTGCCCGGTCCCGCCACGAAGAACGTGATCACGAAGTCGTCCACCGACAGCGTGAACGCCAGCAGCGCGCCGGCCGCGATGCCGGGCGCCAGCAGCGGCAGCAGCACTCGGCGCGCGGTGGTGAACGCGTCGGCCCCCAGGTCCTGCGCCGCCTCGACGAGCGACCAGTCGAAATCCTGGAGCCGTCCCAGCACCACCATGGCCACGTAGCTCACGCAGAAGGTGACGTGCGCGACCACGATCGTGACGTAGCCCAGTTCGACCTTCAGCGCGACGAAGAACAGCAGCAGGCTGATGCCCAGCAGGATCTCGGGAATCACCAGCGGGGCGTAGACCAGCAGGTAGTGCGCGTCCTGCAGCCGGCTCCGGTAGCGGTCGAGCGCGAAGGCGGCCGTGGTGCCCAGCACCGTGGAGCCGATGGTGGCCACGACGGCGATCGCGAACGTGTTGCCCAGCGCGTGCCAGATCTCTGGGGACTTGAGCAGCTTGCGGTACCAGTCCAGCGTGAAGCCGCTCCACTCGCCGCCGAACCGCGACGCGTTGAACGAGTTCACCACCAGCACGCAGATGGGCAGGTAGAAGAACGCCAGCACGAGGACCGTGATCACGAACGGCGTGATGCTGCGCTTCATGCCGCGCCTCCGGTCCCGTCGCCGCGCTTGCCGCGCGCCAGCGTGATCGCGAACGCCGAGGGCACCAGCACGGCCAGCGCCAGCAGCGCCGACAGCGCGCTCGCGTGCGGCAGGTTGCGGTCCATGAACGTGCGCTGGGCGATCTTGTTGCCCAGCATCTCGCTGGTCGGACCGCCCACCAGATCCGGCACCACGTAAGAACCCAGGGCGGGGATCAGCGTCACCAGCGTGGCGGTGAGCAGCCCGCGCCGGATGCCGGGCAGGAACACCGACCAGAACGTGCGCAGCGGGCCGGCGCCCAGGTCGCGCGCCGCCTCGAGCAGCCGGAAGTCGAACTTCTCGGCGGCGGCGAACAGCGGCAGGATCGCGAACGGCAGCTCGGTGTAGACGAGCACGAGCAGCACCGCGCCCGAGTGGTAGAGCAGCGAGCCGTCCTGCGGCACCAGGTGCAGCGCGGCCAGCGCGTGCTTCACGATGCCCTCGGGGTGCAGCACCACCTTCCAGGCGAAGATGCGCACCAGGAAGCTGGTCCAGAAGGGCACGATCACCGCGAGCACCAGCAGCGGCCGCACGCTCGCCGAGGTGCGGGCCATGAAGTAGGCGGTGGGAGTGGCGAGCAGCAGGCACGCGGCGGTGGTCGCCACGCTCAGCCAGATCGTGCGCCACAGGATGGCGGGGTAGTTGGGGTCGCCGAGGCTGCGCAGCGTCTGCAGCGTCCAGCCGGCGCCGATGCCGCCGAACGGGTCGGACGGCTTGAACGCGATCGCGAACACGATCGCCGCCGGGACCATGAACAGCAGCACGAGCCACAGGAACGAGGGGAGCGTGATCCACGGCTCGTGCCGTCGTTCGAGCAGCCCGCGCGCCTCAGCCACGTTCGTTCGCCGCAGGCGCCGGATCGCCCTCGCCCACACGTTGCGGCGGTATGCCCATGAGCGCTTCGTCGCTCTCGGCGTAGCGCTCGAGCATGAAGCCGTCGTCCACGTGCCACTGGAGCCAGACCTCGTCCTTCCAGCGGATGGGCAGCTCGTCGAGGACGAAGCGGTTGTGCTGCTGCTCGACGGCCAGCCGGTAGTCGCCGGACCGCAGCCAGAACAGCGTGTGCGTGCCCAGGTAGATCACGTCGTCCACCACGGCGCGCGCGATGTTGTAGTCCGGCCCCGCGTGCGGCTCGTCTCGCGAGATGCGGATCTTCTCGGGGCGCACGCTCAGGAACACCCGGTCGCCCTTGGCAAGGCCCTTGTCGTTGAACGCGCGCAGGGCGGAAAAGCCCTCGATGGCGAGTTTCACGTGCTCGACGTCGGTCACCTCTTCGACCACGCCCTCGAAGAAGTTGCTGTCCCCGATGAAGGCGGCCACGAAGCTGGTCTGCGGCGTCTCGTAGATCTCGACCGGGCGGCCGATCTGCTCGATGTGCCCCGCGTTCATGACCGCGACCCGGTCAGCGAGGCTCATGGCCTCGCCCTGGTCGTGCGTCACGAACACGAACGTGATGCCCACCTGGTCGTGCACCATGTCGAGTTCGATGAGCATGCGCTGGCGCAGCTTGAGGTCGAGCGCGGCCAGCGGCTCGTCCAGCAGCAGCACGGCGGGCTTGTTGATGAGCGCGCGGGCGATGGCCACCCGCTGCTTCTGTCCGCCCGAGATCTGGTCGATGCGCTTGTCGGCGTGGTCGCGCATCTGGATCAGCGCGAGCATCTTGTCCACTTCCTCGTCCACTTCGCGGCGCGGGCGGCGCGCGACGGTGGGGCCGAACGCGATGTTCTGGCGCACCGACAGGTGGGGAAACAGCGCGTAGTTCTGGAAGATCGTGTTGACCTTGCGGCGCTCGGGCGGCAGTTCGGTGATGTCCACGCCGTCGAGCAGCACGCGGCCCGTGTCGGGGCGCTCGAAACCGGCCAGCATGCGCAGCAGGGTGGTCTTGCCGCAGCCGCTGGGCCCGAGCAGCGAGAAGAACTCGCCCTTGCGGATTCCCAGGGACACGTCGTCCACGGCGCGCACGTTGCCGTACTGGCGCGAGACGTTTTCGAACTGGATGAAGTCGGACACGGCCGGGCGGCGCTCCCTGCTGGACGGCGTGACGGAATGCGGGCCACCGCGAAAAGTAGAGGCGCGGGGCGCGGACCACAAGCCGCAGCCGCCCGAGGTCCGCGTGCGCTAGACTGCCGGGCGTCATGGCCCGCGCCGATTCCGTCCCGCCCATCGCCGTCTCCGCAGCCGAGGTGATCGCCGAAGCGTTCCTCGGCTACCGGAACCGCTTTCGCACGCTCTCGCGCCTGGCCCGCCGGCACTTTCAGTACCGCGACTGGCACGCCGTGCAGCGGGACTCGAGCCGCCGCCTCGACCTGTACAACGACTCGGTCGGCGATTCGCTGCACGGACTGCGCGACGTGCTGGGCGAAAAGTTCGACGATCGCCCCACGTGGAGCGCCGTGCGCGCCGCCTACGAGTCTCTGGTGCAGGCACGGCCCGACGAGGAGCTGGCCGAGACGTTCTTCAACTCGGCCGTGCGCCGCGTCTTTCACACCGTGGGCGTGGCGCCGGACGTGGAGTTCGTGTCCTCATCCGTCGCCCCGGTCGAGCACACGGCGCCGTGGAGCCACACGCGCACGTACGGACCGGCCGGCGTGCTCACCGACGCGTTCCGCGAAGTGCTGCTGGGCGCCGGCTTCGAGACCGCGTGGGACGACCTCGACGGCGACGTCGAGCGGCTCGCCGCCGCGGCCCGGCCGCACCTCGGGCAGGCCCGCGCGCTCGCCATCGAGGTCGTCCGCGCGCCGTTCTTTCGCGGCAAGGCCGCCTACATCGCGGGGCAGGTCCACTTCGAGGGCGGGTCCATTCCACTGGTGATCGCGCTTCTCAACCCGGACGGCAGGCTGGTGGTGGACGCGGCGCTGTTCACCGAGAACGACGTGAGCGTGGTGTTCAGCTTCGCGCGGTCGTACTTCTTCGTGGACGTGGACGACCCGCGCGAGATGGTGGACTGGCTGCACATGCTCATGCCGCGCAAGCCGGCGTCGGACCTGTGGAACTCGATCGGCTTTCACCGCCACGGCAAGACCGAGCTGTTTCGCTCGCTGCTGCAGCACCTGGGTGGCACCGACGAGCAGTTCGTGGTCGCGCCCGGCAAGCGCGGCATGGTGATGGCCGTGTTCGTGCTGCCGGGGTTCGACGTGGTGTTCAAGGTGATCCGCGACCGCTTCGAGTTTCCCAAGACCGTCACGCACGCCCAGGTGCGCGAGAAGTACGACATCGTGTACCGCCACGACCGCGCCGGGCGCATGGTGGACGCGCAGAGGTTCGAGCACCTCGACTTCCCGGCGTCGCGCTTCGAGCCCGCGCTGCTCGAGGAGCTGCTCACGAGCACGTCCGAAACGGTGAAGCTTCGCGGCGACCGCGTGGTGATCGCGCACCTGTACACCGAGCGCCGGCTGAATCCCCTCGACGTGTTTCTCGAGACCGCCACGCCCGAGGCCGCCCGCGAGGCGGTGGTGGACTACGGGCAGTCGCTCAAGGACCTCGCCGCGACCAACATCTTTCCCGGCGACATGCTGCTCAAGAACTTCGGCGTCACGCGTCACGGGCGGCTCGTGTTCTACGACTACGACGAGCTCTGCCTGCTCACCGAATGCCGCTTCCGGGAGCTGCCGGCCGCCTCGGAAGGGGACGAGGAAGTGGCTGCGGAACCGTGGTACTTTGTCGACGAGCGTGACGTGTTCCCGGAGGAGTTTCGCGCCTTTCTCGGCCTCCGGGGCGAGCTGCTCGCCGCATTCCTCGCCGCCCACGGCGACCTGCTCACGGCCGGCTTCTGGCGCCGCATGCAGGAGCGCGTTCTGAACGGCGAGGTGATCGAAGTCTTTCCATACCGGAGATCGAGTCGGTTGCGGCCGGACGCCGCCTGACCTCCCCGGTTTTCGCCCGCCTCGAGCGGGCCCAAGGAGATCAACGCATGAGCGTGACTCAGGGCGAAGCGATCACCCTTCAGGGCGGTAAGCTGGTGGTGCCCACGCACCCGATCCTTCCGTTCATCGAAGGCGACGGCACGGGCCGCGACATCTGGCGCGCGTCGGTGCGCGTGCTCGACGCGTCCGTGGCCAAGGCCTACGGCGGCAAGCGCCAGATCGTGTGGAAGGAAGTGCTCGCCGGGCAGAAGGCGTTCGACGCCACCGGCAGCTGGCTGCCCGACGAGACGCTCGACGCGTTCCGCACCTACCTGGTCGGCATCAAGGGCCCGCTCACCACGCCCATCGGCGGCGGCATCCGCTCGCTCAACGTGGCGCTGCGCCAGATCCTCGACCTGTACGTGTGCCTGCGCCCCGTGCGCTGGTTCCAGGGCGTGCCGTCCCCGGTGAAGAACCCGGGCAAGGTGGACATGGTGATCTTTCGCGAGAACACCGAGGACATCTACGCCGGCATCGAGTTCGCCGAGGGAACGCCCGAGGCCGCCAAGGTGGTCGAGTTCCTCAAGACGGAGTTCCCGAACCAGTACAAGAAGATCCGCTTTCCCGGCAGCGTGGGCATCGGCGTGAAGCCGGTGTCGCGCGAGGGCACCGAGCGCCTCGTGCGCTCGGCGATCGAGTATGCGATCGCGCAGAAGCAGAAGAGCGTGACGATCGTGCACAAGGGCAACATCATGAAGTTCACCGAGGGCGCCTTCCGCAACTGGGCCTACGCGGTGGCCGAGCGCGAGTTCGCCGGCAGCGTGTACACGTGGGACCAGTGGGAAAAGACCAAGGCCGCCAAGGGCGAGGAAGCCGCCAACGCCGAGCAGAAGGCCGCGGTCGCCGCGGGCAAGGTGATCATCAAGGACGCGATCGCCGACATCACGCTGCAGCAGGTGCTCACGCGCCCCGAGGACTTCGACGTGATCGCCACGCTCAACCTGAATGGCGACTACCTGTCGGACGCCCTGGCCGCGCAGGTCGGCGGCATCGGCATCG
>JADLGX010000118.1 GCA_020849095.1 Candidatus Eiseniibacteriota bacterium | reverse complement strand
CCCCACCAGCCGTGGTCGCAGAGCACCTCGTAGAGAGCGCGGGCGGCTACCGGGTCATTGCCCAGCCTCGTTTGGCGATATGCATCGTACAGATTTGTGAGGCTGTCCAGCAGCGATTCGGGATTCATCTCGACGTAGGAGAGCATGACGTCGAAGACTTCGGAGATGCCGGCCGAGAAGTGGTCGGCGCAGCCGCCGAGTCGCGCCCGGGCCGGCGGCGGCCGAGGCGGCCGTGGCGCTTTGACTCCCCGCTCCCCCCTGTGCGTACATGCGCCCGCCATGAAGATCTACACGCGCACCGGAGACGACGGCACCACGGGTTTGCTGGGGGCTGCGCGCGTGCCCAAGCACGACGCTCGCGTCGAGGCTTACGGCAGCGTGGACGAACTCAACGCGGCGCTCGGCATGGCCGTGGCGCTCGACGGCGAGCGCGCGCTGGCCACCGACCTGGCCGCCATCCAGTCGTCGCTCTTTCAGGTGGGGGCCGAGCTGGCCACGGCGGACGATTCCCTGCTGCAGAAGCTCTCGCGCGTGGCCGATGAAGACATCACCGCGCTCGAAGGCGTGATCGACCGCCTTGAGACGGGACTGCCGCCCCTGACGAAGTTCATTCTTCCCGGCGGCACGCCCCTGGCGGCCCAGCTTCATCTCGCGCGGACGGTGTGCCGTCGCGCGGAGCGCCGGGTCACGGCGCTGTCCGAACACGTGAGCGTGGATGCGCGAATCGTGAAGTACCTGAATCGTCTCGCCGACCTGCTTTTCGTCGCTGCCCGGTGGGCGAATCACCGGTCCGGCGTCACCGAGACCACCTGGCCCTCCACCCCGGGCGCCTGAACGCCCGGAACGGGGCCTGCAAATAGTCCCGAGTCTGTCCTTGCTTTCGGGTTCGCGGCGTGACCATAATCCGCGCCGCAGACCTGCGTTTCACGGAGGATCGAACATGCACCGGAGCTTGCGCGCGAGCGCAGCCGGTCTCTCCTCCCGCGGTCTCCTCCTTGCAGTCCCGGCCCTGCTGGCGCTTGCCGTTTCGGCGCACGCCGCCGTGGTGATGCAGGAGAAGACGGTCTCGAGCGGCTTCGGCGGCTTTGGCAACGGCACGTCCGAACGCACCATCGTGATCGCGGGAGACAAGAGCCGCACCGACGAATCGTCCACGTACACTGGACGCTTCAAGACCATCGCTGGCGGTGGCAAACCGAAGGCCTCGGCCGAAATCACCAGGCTCGATCGCGAGCTGTTCTGGTATCTCGACCCGGCCAAGAAGCAGTACAGCGAACTGACCTTTGCCCAGCTCCGCGAGCAGCTCGCGAAGGGCATGGCGGACGCTCAGGCCGAAATGGCCAACCCCGACGCGCGCCCGTCGGACCCGAACGTGGTCACCACGTTCTCGGCCGACGTGAAGCGCACCGGCAAGAAGGAAACGGTCAACGGATTCGCGGCCGAGGAGTTCCTGATCACGCTCACGGCCACGTCCAAGAACAAGTCGGACGGCAAGGTGGTCGGCACGTACACCATGACGATGGACCAGTGGATGTCCACGGCGGTGCCGGGCCAGGCCGAGATGCAGGCGTACTACCGCCGCATGGCCGACAAGCTGGGCATGGACCCGCAGCTGCAGCGGACCGCGGGCGCCGCGATGGCGATGTACGGCGACGGCATCAAGGAACTCGCCGCGAAGATGAAGGACATGAAGGGCTACCCGGTTCGCAGCACGCTGACCATTCAGATGGGCGCGGTGCTCTCGCCGGCGGAGCAGGCCGAACTCGAAAAGAAGAAAGCCGCGGAGCAGCAGACCGCGGCGGAAGAGAAGAAGAAGAAGGACGAACAGAAGGACGCCGACGCGCGGGAGAATGCGGCGGGTTCGCTGGCTCAGGGCAACGTGAGCGGCGCAGCCTCCGGATTCCTGGCGCGGCGCCTCGCGAAGGCCGCCGAAAAGAAGGCCGCCGCGAGTGCGCAGTCGAGTGCCGGAAGCCCCGGCAGTTCGAGCGGCGGACTCACCGTGGTCACCGACCTCGTCAGCGTCACGACGGGCGAGACCACGGCCAGCTTCGATGTCCCGTCCGGCTTCAAGAAGGTCGAGCGCAAGTAAGTCGTTACCGGTTTCGTACCGGCGCCGTCGATGGACGGAGCCGCTTTTGCCGGACGCGCTCGCAGGTCGTCCCCCGCAGGACACGTGGCTCCACCGTGCCCGCCTGCGCCAGTCGAGAACCCGGTGCACCCGAAGTGCGTCCCGGAAGGAACACCGATGAGACCTCGCCGTCGTCGTCCCGGCGCTGCCAATCCCGAAGGATCGGAAGCCGCCGGAGCAGCACCTGAATCGCAGTCTGGAGGAGAAATGCCGTTGTTCGATGCTCCCAGTTCGGGAGGAGAAAGCTCGAGCCCGCCCATCGAGAGAGCGCCGAGCGCTTCGAGTGGGCCGAGTGATTCGCAGGATTCCGCCGGTTCCGGCGGAACGGATGCCGCGCCCGACGCGGGTGGCGGCGAAGGTGGTGGAGGCGAGCGCCAGGGCCGTGACGGCCGCGGCCGTCGCCGTCGCCGCCGGCAGCGCGGCGGGGATCGCCCGCAGGGCGCGCCGCAGCAGGATCGCGGACCGCAGCTGCCGCAGCAGAATCGCGGCTACGCCAACAACAGTGGCGGCAACGACCGCAACGATCGCGGCGGGCGCGGACGGCGCCGGCGCGGACGCAACGATGGCGGCGGAGGACGCGGCAATGGCGGCGGCAACAACGGCGGCGGACGTCCGATGCGCCGTGGCGGCCTCGAGATCCTCAAGGACATGCAGCAGATCGGCGCCGCTCTCGACCCGACCGAACGCCTGATCCTCGAACTGCCGGCCGGCGCGGGTGACCCGCCGTACGGAGACCGCATCACCGGGCGCGCGATCGACCTGATCGCCCCCATCGGCCGCGGCCAGCGCTGCCTGATCGTGTCCCCTCCCAAGGCGGGCAAGACGCGCATCCTGCAGGCCATCGCCGCTTCGATCGCGCACAACCATCCCGACGTGGCGATCTACGCGCTGCTCGTGGACGAGCGCCCCGAAGAGGTCACCGACTTCAAGCGCAACACGCCCGCCGAAGTGATCGCCGCTTCCAGCGACATGAGCATTGCCGAGCACATCGAGACGGCCGAACGCGCCATGGAAGTCGTGGCGCAGCAGGTGATCGCCGGCAAGGACGTGGTGCTGCTGCTGGACTCCATCACGCGACTGGCGCGCGCCTACAACGCCGCTTCGGGCAACGGCGGGCGCACCATGTCGGGCGGCCTCGACTCCAACGCCATGCAGGCACCGCGGCAGATCTTCGGCTCGGCGCGCAAGATCGAGAACGGCGGCTCGCTCACCATTTTCGGCACGGCGCTGATCGACACCGGCTCGCGCATGGACCAGGTGATCTTCGAGGAGTTCAAGGGCACGGGTAACAGCGAAATCTACCTGTCCCGCGAACTCGCCGAGCGCCGCATCTATCCCGCGATCGACATTCCCAAGAGCGGAACGCGCAAGGAAGAGAAGCTCATCGCTCCCGAGCTGATCGGCACGTTCCAGGCGCTGCGGCGCATCCTGGTGCAGATGCCGGCGCAGGAGGCGATGCTCAAGCTGACCGACCGCCTGGGCAAGACCAAGACGAACGAGGACTTCTTCAACCTCGTGCGCGTGGGCGAGAGCTAGGAAAGAGCAGAGTCCGAAGGCGCCACCGCGGCAGCCGTACGGGAATGGTCAGTTCGCTGTCCCGTACGGGGCAGTCCGGACCCGCGCGGCCGCTCGCGCGCCCGCGCGGGCGTTGGCGGGTCTCGAGTTGGCGCGGCACGGGCCGCGGCCTGCGGATTGCATGCAGCACTCCGGTGTGCCGTTCGACGCTCGCCCCCGCCCAGGAGACCCCATGCCCCGGCCCATCGCGTGGACCATCGGTTGCATGCTCCTCTGCGGCCTGTACGCGTCGCCGTCATTCGCCGTGCCGACCGTGACGGTCGCGGTGGATGCCGCCACGGTCACGAATCCCTCGGCGCGCCGGCTGCTCGGCACCAGCTTCGACGGCCGGACCGGCATCCACCAGCAAGTGGGGGGCGGCGCGAGCGTGCCGACCGGGTACTTCGATCAGGGCAACCAGCTGATCGCGGGCGTCGCGCCGCTCTGGTCCCAGCTCCACCTGACCACCGTGCGCTACCCCGGGAACGGCGTCGACCAGATCGACTGGCGAGAGACGGTCGGCCCCATGGCGCTGCGCGCGCCACAGCCGTACGCCGGCAACAGCGTCCAGACCCAGGTCATCCATTTCGGGTTCGACGACTTCATGGCCATGCTCGCCTCGCACAACGCCCCCGGCGAGCCCGCTCCCGAAGTCCAGATCATGGTGTCCACCGACACGTCGCTGACGGTGCCGACGCAAGCCGGGATCATCCAGATGGCCGCCGACTGGGTCGAGTATGCGAACTGCCCGGACGACAGCAGCAATCTCGGCGGCGGCGTGGACTGGGCGCACGAGCGAGCGCTGACCGGCCATCCCGAACCCTACGGCATCCGCATCTGGAACATCGGCAACGAACCCTGGGGGCCGACACAGGCGTTCAACTTCAACGTCGCGGGGAACGCCGCGGCCTTCGCGGCGCTGGCGCAGCCGATCATCACCGCCATGCTGGCAATCGACCCGACGATCCTGATCACGGTGCCGTCGGCGGCGCACCCGCTGGGAGTGACCGTGGACAACGCGGCGCAGGCGGCGTGGGACAACGTCATGCTGTCCCAGCTGGGCGGCCAGATCTTCGGGCTCTCGGAGCACATTTTTCACGACGGCAGCGCCGCGCGCGGCGTCGCCGCGAGCGCCGGGTCGATCGACGCGGTGCTCGCGCGCATCGCGGCGAGCGCGCATCCCGACGTGCGGTTGTTGCTCGGCGACCAGGCGCCGTTCATCCCCGGCTCGCCGACGTCCGCGCAGATCGAGTTCGGGATGCAGTGGCAGTCCGCGCTCACGACCGCCGACTTCCTGCTGATGCTCGCGGGCAAGCGAGTCGAGCTCGCGAACTTCTGGGTCTACGGCAGCACGCAGAGCACGTGGCACCCCATCCGCCGGAACTCGAACGGCACCTACACGATCCTGCCGGCGGCGCAGTTGTACGCCCAGCTCGGCCAGTCGCTCCACGATCAGGCACTCGCCACCACCACCACGTCGCCCGCCAGCCTCGATGGCACGGCAGGCTATTCGGTGCGCGCGGGCGCATTCCGGGCCGGCAATGGCTCCGGGCTCACGCTCGTGGTCGTGAATCGCGACACGCTCGTGGACCACACCGTCGCGGTCGCCGGGCTCGAGGCGTGGAGCGCGACGAGCGCTCGGCTGCTTTCGGGGGCGAGCGCGAACGCGGAAGTGATCGACGTTGCGCCGGTTTCCGTGGGCGGCGCGAACGCGGACTACAGCCTGCCAAGGGGCAGCATCCTGATCGTGGATCACGTGCCCGCGGCGACAGGAGTCTTCCCGGAGCCCGACCGCGGGGCGTTCGCGCTCGGCGCTCCACGACCCAATCCCGCCTCGGGCAGGACCCGGCTCGCGCTCTCGGGGGTCGATCCGCTCGCCACGCGAGCGTGGGTTCACGATGTCGCGGGTCGCATCGTGCGCGAACTCGCTCCCGCCGCGGGAGAAGGCTTCGTGTGGGACCTGTGCGATTCGCACGGCGTCCGGGTGAAGCCGGGGGTATACCTCGTGCGCGCGACAGGCGCGCAGGGGAGTCGCACCCGGCGGGTCGTGGTCCTGGACTGAGGCATCGCCGGCGACCTTTCCCATTCGGGCTCCGCGCCGCGCTGTGGCACCATGCGCGCCCAACCCGGAGGTCGCCGTGAATCCCCTGCTCCCCCCCGTTCGCGCGTGCTTTGCCGCCCTCGCCGTGGCCACGCTGGCCGCCACGACCGCGTTCGCCGCACCAATCCCGACGCCCAGCGAGTACCTGCGCCTCGACATCGGCGCCGACCGCGTGCTGGCGGACTACCGCCAGATTCGCTCCTACTTCGGCGAGCTCGACCGGCTTTCGCCGCGCGTGCAGCTGCAGACGCTGGGCAAGAGCACGCTGGGCGAGGACATGGTCATGGCGGTGATCACGTCCGAGGCGAACATGGCGCGCCTGCCGCGCCTCAAGGAGATCGCGGCCAAGCTGGCCGACCCGCGCGGGCTGTCCGACGCGCAGATCGCCGCGCTCACCGAAGAAGGCCGCGCGTTCCTGCTCATCACCTGCAACATCCACGCGACCGAGATCGGCTCGACGCAGATGGCGATGGAGTGGGCGCACGCCCTGGCCGGCGGCGACGACGCCGAGACGAAGCGCCGGCTCGACGAAGTCGTGCTGCTGCTGGTGCCGTCGCTCAATCCCGACGGGCAGATCATGGAGACCGAGTGGTACCGCAAGCACCTCGGCACGCCGTACGAGGGCGGCCGCCAGCCTTGGCTG
>JADLGX010000117.1 GCA_020849095.1 Candidatus Eiseniibacteriota bacterium | reverse complement strand
GAGATCGCAAGACCATGTTCCGTGAGAAGGCGTATCCGTCCCGTCCCGGCTACTTCATGCTGGTGCTGCTCCCCCTGCTGATGATCGGCGACATCGCGTTCATGATCGCGATGGGCAAGGCCGACCTTCACATGCAGTTCATCGGCGGACTGCTCGTCTTGGTGGTGTTGTCGATCCTCCTGGCCGGCTTCTACGTGGTCCAGCCCAACGTGTCGTCCGTGCTGGTGCTGTTCGGCAACTACAAGGGCAGCGAGCGGCGCCCCGGCCTGTGGTGGGCGAACCCGTTCATGAGCAAGCAGAAGGTGTCGCTGCGCGTCCGCAACTTCGAGAGCGCCAAGCTCAAGGTGAACGACCACGACGGCAATCCCATCGAGATCGCGGCGGTGGTGGTGTGGCGCGTGGTGGACACCGCCGAAGCGCTCTTCCAGGTGGACAACTACGACAACTTCGTCCACGTGCAGAGCGAAGCGGCCCTTCGCAACCTGGCCACGTCGCATCCGTACGATGCCCATCAGGACGATCAGCTGTCGCTGCGCGGCAACACGGCCGAGGTGGCCGAGGCACTCAAGGTGGAAGTGCAGAACCGTCTCGAGAAGGCGGGTATCGAGGTGATCGAGTCGCGCATCAGCCACATGGCCTACGCGCCCGAGATCGCCAACGCGATGCTCCGCCGCCAGCAGGCCGCTGCCGTCATCTCGGCGCGCTCCAAGATCGTCGAGGGCGCGGTGAGCATGGTGGAGATGGCGCTGGCCGAGTTGAACAAGCGCAACGTGGTGCACCTGGACGAAGAGCGTAAGGCTGCCATGGTGAGCAACCTGCTGGTCGTGCTGTGCAGTGAGCACGAAACGCAGCCCATCGTGAACGCCGGGTCGCTGTACCAGTAGGCGAGGTCATCAGTGGCGGAAAGAAAGTCCTTCCTGCTCCGGATCGATCCGGCGGTCTTGGACGCCCTGCAGAAGTGGGCGGCCGACGACCTGAGGAGCCTCAATGGCCAGCTCGAGTTCGTGCTGCGCCGGACGCTCCAGCAGGAAGGCCGGCTCGCGTCGCCCGACGCGTCCGGCAAGCCCCGCAAGCGAGGAGGATGAACATGGGATGGCGTGGATCGAGGCAGCGAAACGCCGGGCAGCCGGCGTCCGCCACCCCGCTGGCGCCGTTCGATCCGGAGTCGCGCGAGCGGCTCGAGTGGCGCCAGCCCGAGAAGTGGAAGCCCCGCTGGGAACTGCTGCGCGGCGAGCAGGTGGTGGCGAGGTTGAGCCGCGGTGGAGCGTTCGATCACAACATGACGCTCGAGTTCGCCGACGCGAGCTGGCTCGTACGGCACCGCTGGAACGGGAACCTCCAGGCGGAGCCGCTCGCGGGCGCGGCGAAACCCGCGGAGCACCGCTCGGGCTTCTTCACGGGCAGGCTTGTTCGTGAAGGGCAGCCCGACCTCAAGAGCCGCTCCGGCGGGTTCTGGAACATGTACTGGGAGCTGGTCACGATCGACGAAGAGCAGCCGCTCGTTCGCGTGCGCGCGCGCAGCGGGTTCTCCCGGACGGAGGGCGACGTCGAGATCACCGACGCCGCGCACCGCAGGGACGATCTCGAGCTGATGCTGGGGATGAACTGGGTGATCGCGCTGGTCGCCATGCGCCAGGCGTCGCACGCCGCGGCGAGCTGAGCGAACGAACCGGAACTTCGAGCACGGCGCTCCCGAGCTGCGAATGAAGCCTCGGGGCTGACGCCGGACGGCTGCCGGCTGTTTTCCGGTGATGAACCGGCGGCGCGCGATGTACCCCCGCGGGATGGAACCGGGAACTTTTCCCTCCTCCTCCGTGTTTGAACGCGTAGAATGCCCGGCACGCCCCACTCCCGGGGATCCATCCACCGCGGAGGCTCGTCATGAAGCGCAGTCCCGTTCATCTGATCACACTCCTCTTCCTCGTCATCGCCGCGGGCATCGCGTCGTGCGGTGGCGGCAGCAGCTCGACGGGCCCGGGCCTGCCGGGTGGCGGCGGCTCCGGTCCGTCGTTCGACCTGGCGTTCCCGGCCACCAACTCGTCGCGATCGTTCGCATTCGCGGCGGGAGACACGGGCACCTGGCAGTACGCGTGCTCGCCGCACGGCAACTGCTGCGGCATGAAGGGCGTCGTGGTCGTGAGCAGTTCGGCCACGGCGGAGTCCGCGCTGGTCTCGGTGGGACCCGGCGACCAGTTGAGCTATTCCCCCGACACGGTGCGCATCAAGCCCGGGCGCACGGTGCGCTGGGTCAACGTGAGTTCGTTCTCGAACCACACCGTGACGCGCTGAAACCGTACTGCGCGGTGTGACGCACGGCTGTGGCGGGGGCGCCACAACCCGAGAAGCGCCGCGCACCTTTTTCCCCCGCTCCCTGCGGGCGAAAGAGCCGCTGGAATCGCAGGATTCCGCGGCTTTTTTGCTGCCTGGCGGGCGCTGGCACGCGGGCTGCTCATGACCTCCGGTGTCCACGCACCACGACGCACGGAGGAACGCCATGAACTTCTCGACCACGATGCAACGCTGGACCGCCACGGGCCTGCTCGCGACCACGCTGATGCTCACGATCGCGCCCGCCGCGAGCGCAGGCCGCGGCAACCGCCGTTACAAGGGCGTCGAAGAAGTGCGCGTCTCCCATCGCAGCCACCGCGGCTCGCAGGTGATCGTGCGCGAACGCGGCGGCGCCGGCCCCGTGCTGGCGGGCATCATCGGCGGCTTCATTCTGGGAGCGGCCGTCAGCCACGCACAGCCGGTGGTCGTGCACGAGCGCGAATGCGCGCCTCCGCCCCCTCGCTACCGCTACTACGACCCGTACTGCGACGAGTGGATGGAGGACCTGGACGAGTGCCGGTTCCATGCGCGCGATCATCGCCACCCGCGTGTGGTGCGTGTGTACGAAGTGGGCTCGGACCGCTGCCTGCGTGACCTGCGCTGGTACGGCGGTGAGTGGCACGAGGAGGACATGGACTGGGACGACTGACCCCTCGGTGGTCGTCCGCCAGATGTGAACCGGCGGCGGTGGGGCTGGAACAACGGGGAGCGTCCAGGCTCGCACGGTCGGTTCACTGATTCCGCAGGGGGCGTCGTCGAAAGACGACGCCCCTTTGCGCTGCCCCGCCCTCCCGTTAGGCTGTTGTCATGTCTTCTCCCCCGCCCCCCACGTTCCGCTGGCCGGCTCGCGTGATCGAAGCCGCCGCGGCCGCCCGCAAGGCACGGCCCGCCGGGCGTATGGCCGCGCGCGCGGCGCTGTGGACGTTGCTGCATGCGGCGCTGTTCGCCTCGCTGCGCGCGCAGGCCGGCCGGGTGGCGGCGATGTCCCAGGAGGATCTCGAGGACCTGGCGTCGCAGAAGGCGTTAGAACTGCTCCTCAAGGCCGAAGAAGGAGCGTGGGATCCGGATGGCCGCGCCGACCACGAGGTGGCCGGCTATGTCGCCCGGGTCGCGCGGCACGCGCTGGTGGACCTGGCGCGCCGCCGCGGCCGCGAATGCCCTCCGCCCGAGGACGAAGACGCGTGGGCGGTGGCCATCGTGGCGCATGGCGGTGAACGGGCAGGTCCCGAGGATCATCTGGCGGCGCGCGAGTTCGGCTCGGCGTTGCGCGAGTGCCTCACGACGCTGGCGCCGCGCGCGAGACAGGCGTGGTTCCGCCGGGTGTACCTGGAGCGGCCGAGTCGCGAGATCGCGGCGCGGCTGGGCGTGAGCGCGGCTCACGTGGACGTGATCGTGCAGCGCGCTCGCGCGGCTCTCAAGAGCTGCATGGAATCCAAGGGGCAGTCCGAGCCGAAGTACAGGCCTGGAGCCTTCGTGGACTTGTGGACGTGGCTGTCGGCCGAGCCGGCGGCGGAGTGGACGGGAGGATCGGATGACGAGCGGGATTGAAGCGCGCGAGTGGCATCTCGACGACGCGCGCTGCGCGGATCTCGTGCTGGGGCTGCTCGAGGGTCCCGCGCGCGAAGAGGCGCTCTCGCACGCGCGCGAATGCCCGGCCTGCGAGGAGCGCCTGCGCTCGCACGCCGGCGCCGCCGAGCGCGCGACGGCCGACTGGGCCTCGCGCGTCGCGGCCACACCGATCTCGCTGCACCCGCGCCGCGGCGTGCCGCTTCCCACGCTGTTCGCGGCCGCCGCTGTGCTCGTGGCAGTGGCGGCACTGCCGTTCCTGCTGCGCACGCGCCCGCATGGCGGTGACGGCGCCGAGTGGCTGCCCGCGCCCGGCGAGACCGTGCGCATGCGCGGCGAGACCGCGCCCGACTCGAGGTTGCAGGCCGGACTCGCGGCGTACGAGGCGCGCGATCTCGAGGGGGCGCAGCGCCATCTCGAGGCCGCCAGGACCGAAGGCGCCGCGGAAGAGGTGCGCCGGCTGTACCTGGGGCACGTGCTGGTCGCGCAGGGCCGGTTGCAGGAAGGCACCGAACTGATGGGCGGCGTTCGCTGGGTGCTCGTGCCCGAGCCGTGGCGCCACGAGGGCGCGCGCGCATGGGCCCGTGCCCTGCGAGCGACCGGCGACTTCGCGCGCGCGGATTCGGTGGAACGCTCCCTCGAGCTGCGCACGAACGAGAAGCCGTGATCCGACGCGCGGCGCTCGCGCTCGCGGCGGCCGCCGCGCTGTCGGGTTGCGTGCCCGATCGCCCCGCGATCGACTCCGCGCGCGATCCATGGGTCGCGGACGCCGCCCGGATCGACACGTTGAGGTCGCAGGATCGCATCGCCGAGGCGCTCGGGATCGCGCGACGGATGGAGCGCACCGTGGCGGCCGGGATGCAACCGCGCTGGCGCGCGATCGAAGCGCCGCTCGAAACGGGCGAGCTGCTCGCCCGGCTCGGACGCCCTGCCGGCGAACGATTGCTGCTCGCGCGCGCCGACCGCGCCCTGTTCGAAGCGCGGTCGCTCAAAGCCGCGGATTCGTTGAGCGCCGCGCGCAACCGCTGCGCGTGGGCGCTGCACGTGCGCGATTCGCTGCTCGGCCCGGACGCGCTTTCCTCCGCGCGGGCCGCGCTCGTGCTGGCCGACATCGAGTTCCTGCTGGCGCATCCGAGCGAGGCCGACTCGTTCGCCATCCGGGCCGAACGCTCGATTCGCGCCCAACTCGGCGCGGAGCACCCGCTGCTGGCGGAGGCGCGGGAGACCCAGGGCCGCGTGGTCAAGAACTTCGCCGGCACCGCGGCGTTCACGCACGCGCGCGACCACTACGATTCCGCCATCCGGCTGCGCGCCGCGGCGTACGGCGCGGCGGGCCTGCCGGTCTCGATCAGCCTGCAGTCGCTGGGGAACCTCTACCGGATGGCGCGCCAGCCGCGCGCGGCGCTCGCGCTGCTCAAGCTGGGGCTCGACATTCGCCGCACCCACCTGACTCCTCCCCACGACGAGATCGCCTCGCTCTACAGCAGCATCGCCTTCCTCCACATGAGCCTCGGCGAGTGGCGCGAGGCGGAGGAGTTCTCGCGTCACGCCATCGAGGCCTCTCCCGCCGACGTGCCGGTGGGCTCCTACGCCGTGCGGCTCGGACTGCACGGGCAGATGCTGCGCCGGCTCGGGCGCAATTCCGAGGCCGTCCGCGACCTGCGCGCCGCGGTCGCCATCCGCGAGTCGGTGTGGACGCGCACCTCGCGGGACGAAGCCTCGACCGTGAACTCGGGCATGAGCCTGTATCGCGACCTCGCCATGGCGCTCGCGGCCGAGGGACAGGCCGAACAGGCGTTCGAGCAGTTCGAGCGCGGCAACAGCCGCGTGCTCCTGCTGCGGCTGGGGGCCGATTCGCTCGGCAAGGATCCCTGGAGCGGACTGCTGGGACGCGTGCAGCGCTCACTCCCGGCCAACGCGGCCATGATCGCGTGGCTGCGCACTCCCGGCATGACGAGCGACTCGGCTGAGCCCACCTGGGCATGCGTCGTGCGTTCGAGCGGCCCGCCGCGCTGGATCGAACTCACGCCGCGAACGGTGCGAGGCAACCAGCGCATCACGTACCGCGAGATGTACTGGTGGGACCTGACGGCGACGGCCAACTGGCCGCTGCGCGTGACCGACACCGCGCCCGTGGGCGATCTCGCGCGCGGGCTGTGGCGCGAGGCATTCGCTCCCCTGGAGCCCCTGCTCGATGGCGCCGACCGCATCATCGTGTACTCCCCGGACCTCTTCGGCGGCGGCCCGCTGAGCGCGCTGCTGGATGACCGGGGCCGCTGGCTGGGAGATCGCTACGACATCACGTACGCGCCGTCGGCGCTGCTGTGGCTGCGCGAGCAGGAGACACCGCCCGTGCCGTCGCGGCCGGCGCTGCTCGTGGGCGATCCCGCCTACCCGGCGGCGGCGCGCCTGCAGCCGCTCGCCAGTTCCGCGAGCGAGATCCGCGCGATCGCCGCGACGCTGCCGCGCGCCCGGCAGATCATGGGCGCGCAGGCCACCGCCGGCCGCCTGCGCGACATGGCGCGAAGCGGCGAGCTCGCAGGCTACGGCGTGCTGCACGTTTCGGCGCACACGAGCGTCAATCCGCTCCGCGCGCTGGAGTCCTCGCTCCTGCTGGCGCCCGACATTCCCGGCGACGACGCGCCGTCGCGGCTGCGCGCGAGCGACGTGATCGACTGGAAGCTCACCGCGGACCTGGTGTGCCTGGCGGGCTGCGGTTCGGCGACCGGCAAGGACTCACCGAGCGACGGCCAGCTCGGCATGCAGCTCGCCTTTCTCGCCGCCGGCGCGCGCTCGATGCTCGTGACGCTGTGGCCCGTGGACGACCACGCCACCGCGCTGCTCATGCAGGGTTTCTACGAGCGCATCGCCACCGCCACGTCGGTCGATCACGCGCGCGCCCTGCGCGAAGCCCAGGCCCAACTGCGCGCCCACACCGACCCCGACGGCACCCACCCCTACGCCCACCCCGCGTACTGGTCTGCTTTCGCTCTGGTCGGCGATCCCGGCTGGCGGTAGCCCGACCGCGGAACGCATCGCCAAGGTCGAACAACGGTCCCGGCGGGTGGCTGGGGTCCCCACCGCGGTGAGTCCGTGGCTCGACGTAGCCATGACGGCGGAGGCGAGACACGGCCTCAGAGAGGCGGAGCAGGATGCGGAGCCGAACGTGCCGCGGGGGGG
>JADLGX010000116.1 GCA_020849095.1 Candidatus Eiseniibacteriota bacterium | reverse complement strand
TCGTTCTATCACGGCGCCAAGATCGGCGTGCTGGGCCTGAACGGCGCCGGCAAGAGCTCGCTGCTCAAGATCATGGCGGGAATCGACCCCGACTACATCGGCGAGGCGTTCCTCGGCAAGGGCTTCACCGTGGGCTACCTCGAGCAGGAGCCCCGGCTCGACCCCGCCAAGAGCGTCATGGACAACGTGGCCGACGGCGTGGGCGAGAAGATGCGCGTCAAGCGCCGCTGGGACGAGATCAGCGCCCGGTTCGCGGAGCCCATGGAAGACGATGAGATGAACAAGCTCATCGAGGAGCAGGGCAAGCTGCAGGACGCGATGGACGCCGGGAACCTGTGGGACCTGGAACGCCAGCTCGAGATCGCCATGGACGCGCTGCGCTGCCCGCCGGGCGACGCCGACGTGACCACGCTGTCGGGCGGCGAGCGCCGCCGCGTCGCGCTGTGCCGGCTGCTGCTGTCGCACCCCGACCTGCTGCTGCTCGACGAACCCACCAACCATCTCGACGCCGAGTCGGTCGCGTGGCTGGAGCGCTTCCTCAAGGACTACACGGGAACGGTCGTCGCGGTGACGCACGACCGCTACTTCCTGGACAACGTCGCCGGCTGGATCCTGGAGCTGGACCGCGGCGCGGGCATTCCGTGGGAAGGCAACTACACGTCGTGGCTGGAGCAGAAGAAGAACCGCCTCCAGCAGGAAGAGAAGACCGAGTCCGCGCGCCAGAAGACGCTCGAGCGCGAGTTCGAATGGGTCAAGCTGGCTCCGCGCGCGCGCCAGGCCAAGAGCAAGGCACGACTCGCCGCCTACGAGAAGATGCTGTCCGAGGAGAGCAACGAGAAGCTCGACGGAGTGGAGATCTACATTCCGCCGGGACCGCGCCTGGGCAACGTCGTGATCGAGGCCAAGGACCTGACCAAGGGCTACGGCGACAAGCTGCTCATCGAGAACCTTTCGTTCAAGCTCCCGCCCGCCGGCATCGTGGGCGTGATCGGGCCCAACGGCGCCGGCAAGACCACGCTGTTCCGCATGCTCGTCGGCGAGGAGCAGCCGGACGCGGGCGCGCTGCGCGTGGGCGAGACGGTGAAGATCGCGTACATCGACCAGAGCCGCGATTCGCTGTCGGCCGAGAAGACGGTGTGGGAGGAGATCACGGGAGGCAACGAGCTGCTCACCCTGGGCAAGCGCGAGATCAGCTCGCGCGCCTACTGCTCGTGGTTCAACTTCCGCGGCGCCGACCAGCAGAAGAAGGTGGGCACGCTGTCGGGCGGCGAACGCAACCGCCTGCAGATGGCCAAGCTGCTCCAGAGCGGCGGCAACCTGCTGCTGCTCGACGAGCCGACCAACGATCTCGACGTGGACACGCTGCGGGCGCTCGAGGACGCGCTGCTCGGGTTCGCCGGCTGCGCCGTGGTGATCTCGCACGACCGCTGGTTCCTCGACCGCATCGCGACCCACATCCTGGCGTTCGAAGGCGACTCGCAGGTGGTGTTCTTCGAGGGCAACTACCAGGACTACGAGAAGAACCTGCACGAGCGCATCGGCGCCGACGCCGACACGCCGCACCGCATCAAGTACAAGCCGCTCGCGCGCTGACGGCGCTCACGGCGGACGGAAGTCACATGCGAGGGAGGCGCCCACCGGCGCCTCCCTCTTCGCGTGCGGGGCTGGGCGTCCCCCGCCGCACGGTGGTAGCGTGCCCCCTCGATCGGAGGACTCCCGTGCGCCCGACGTGCCTGCTCGCCGCCATCCTGCTGCTGGTCTCCGCCGCGCCCGCGCGCGCCGCGGACGGCAAGCCCGCGCCTCCCGGCCGCGCCGGGATCGCCGAGTTGATCGAGCGCGTCACCGACGCCTACGGCGGACGCGCGGCGCTCGACAGCGTGCAGAGCTACCGGGCCGAAGGGCTGCTGCTGTCGGTCATGCGCCACTCCGAATCGCCCACGATCCGCGTCTTCGCGCGCCCCGACCGCTTCAAGGTGTTCATCGACTACGAAGGCGGCGCCGAGGCGCGCATCGTGGACGGCCGTCAGGGCTGGCGGAACGAGCCCGGCGGCCCGCTCGCGCCGGCCACGGGTCCCATGTACTCCGCGATGGTGCTGCAGGCCGCGCGCATCGGCGTGCCGTGGATCCTGTACGAGCGCGCGGACGAGGCCACATGGACCGACTCGCTCACCCAGGACGGCGTGCGCTGCCCCGGCATCGAGATTCCGCTGTCGGTCAACCTGTGGCTGCGCGCATGGGTCAGCCCGGTCACCGGCCTCGTGGTGCGGAGCCAGGGACTCATGAGCCACGGCGGCATGAGCACGCACTTCGAGACCGTCTACTCCGACCACCGCAAGGTGGGACGGGTGAAGTTCGCCTTCCGGGAGGAGAACTTCGCCTCCGGACAGCAGACCGGCGTCACGTCGGTGCGCTATCTGGTGCCCAACGTGCGGTTGCGCCCCGACGAGTTCTCCCCTCCCGGCGCCCCTCCGGCCCGGCCCGGCAAGGGCGAGTTGTAGCCGCGGCGGACGCGCCTCCCTCCCCGCGAATCCTTCGCGCGTTCCCCCGCTCCGACGCGATGAACCCGATCGCAAAGGAGCGACCCATGAGCACTCGAACGAAGGACGTCAGCGACTTCACCCGCGACGTGATCCAGCGCAGTCACGAAACTCCCGTCCTGGTGGACTTCTGGGCCGCGTGGTGCGGCCCGTGCCGCACACTGGGCCCCGTGCTCGAGCGCATGGCAGAAGGCGCCGAAGGCTGGGAACTGGCCAAGGTGGACACCGAGGCCTTCGCCGAGGTCGCGCAGCAGTACCAGGTGATGAGCATTCCCAACGTGAAGCTTTTCGTGAACGGCGAGGTGGTGGACGAGTTCGTGGGCGCGCTGAGCGAACGCGAGATCCGCGCATTCCTCGATCGCGCGCTGCCGTCTCCCCGCTCGGCCGTGATCACCGAGGCTCGCGCGCGTGCCGACGCCGGCGACGTCGCCGGAGCGCAGGCCGCGCTCGAAGCGGCGCTCGCGGCGCAACCCGGCGACAGCCGCGCCCGGCTTCTGCTGGCCGAGCTGCTGCTGCGCACGGCGCCCGAGGCGATCGAGGCCACGCTCGGCCCCATCGGCGACGAGGTCCCGGATCGCGTCGAGGCGCTGCGCGTGATCGCGCACTGGGTGATGCAGGCCGGCCGGCTTCCGGATGGCGCCGCCCGTGAGCCGTTCACCGCAGCCATCACCGCGGTGCGCGCGGGCGACTGGGACGGAGCGCTCGAGAACGTGGTCGCTTCACTGCGTGCGCAGCGCGGCTACGCGGGAGGCGCGGCGCGCGAACTGGGCCGCGGCATCTACCTGCTGCTGGGCGTGGAACATCCCGCCTGCGACCGTCACTACCGTTCGTTCACGAGCGCGCTTTACGTCTGAAGGATGCGTGCGGGTCCGGTCCCCCGCCGGCCCGCGCTCAGTCGTCCCGGCGGCTCACGGCGAGCGCGGCGACCGCGGTCAGCAGGATGTTCTCGGCGAACTTGCGCATGCCGATGGACTCGGCGCCGGCCTTGCCGAAGCAGCCGCAGCGAAAGTCCAGGCCGCGCGCCCACGCGGCGGCGACGGCCACCGTGAACACGATCATCATCACCAGCACGA
>JADLGX010000115.1 GCA_020849095.1 Candidatus Eiseniibacteriota bacterium | reverse complement strand
CTCGATCTGCCGTCCGCCCCGCGCGTACCAGCCGACGATTCCGCACATCCTCAGCGCCCTCCCCGGAAGCGCGCGATCGCGCGTTCGTACACGTCCATCACGCGCCGGGCCACGGCCGGCAGCGCCAGCGCGGCGACGCGTTCGCGCCCGTTGCTGCGCGTACCCGCGGCGAGCACGCGGGCGGTGGCCTCGGTGAACGCCTCGCCCGTGCGCGCCACCACGGCCGAAGGCGCGCAGTCGCGCAGGCGCTCCTCGCAGTCGCCCACCGGGGCCGCGACCACGGGAAGGCCGCAGCTCATGGCCTCCTTGACCACGTTGGGCGAGCCCTCGTGGTAGGAGGGCAGCAGCAGCACGTCGGCCGCGTTCATGGCCTGCACCATGACGGATTGCGGGCGGCCGTAGACGTGCTCCAGCCGCGCGTCGGCGCCGCGCGCGCGCAGCGCCATCTCGACGTGCCGGGCGAGCGCGAAGTTCTTGCGCGGCTCCTCGGGGTTGGCGGCAAAGAGCAGCACCTGGCCGTTCACGGGCCAGCCCAGCGCCGCGCGCGCCTGGTCGCGCGGCTGCGGCGAGAACCGCTCCATGTCCACGCCGTTCGGGATCACGTTCACGTCCGCCACGCCGGGGATCACGCGGCGCATTTCCTCGCTCTTCACGATCACGCCGTCCGCGCGGCCGGCCGCCCAGCGCGACAGCGGAATCAGCGCGCGGCTCTTGAACGACAGCCGGCCCGCCTCGTCCGGGCGCCCCAGCAGGTCGTCGCCGCAGAACGAGACCACCAGCGGCAGCCGCACGCGGGCGCAGGCGGCGCCGGAGTAGCCGTAGTGCGCGTGCACGAGCTGGGCGCCGCACCGCTTCGCGATGGCGGGCAGGGCGCGGAGCGCGCTCACGTAGCGCCCCATGCTCTTCCAGCCTTCGATCTCGTGGATCGTGTTCTCGATGCCCGCGGCCGACAGCGAGTCCACCTGCGACTTCACGAACGCGCCCCAGTGCGGGCGCTGCTCGGACGGCCACATGTTGGTCACGACGAGGACGCGCATCACAGCCCCCGCGGATCGCGCGCGCGTTCGGCGAGATGGTAGAGCGACATGGCGAGGTAGCGCGGATACTCGTTGCGGTCGGACAGGAGCCCATAGTCGCCGCGCGAGAACGGGCTCAGGCCGCCGTCGGCGCGCTGGTGGCCGAGCACGAACCGGAACGTGCGGTCGGCGAGCGCGAAGTGATCGGCCCAGCCGTACGACGACACCGTGTGCAGCGCCATGCCGACAGCGTCGGCGTAGTAGAGCACCTCGGGATTCACGCTGGCGCACGAGGCGCGCACCGCGCCGGACTCCAGCACGCCACCCGTGAGGAAGCCCGCGAGCCGCACGGCGAGCGCGCGGGCGCGCGCATCCCCGTGCGCGTGCGCGTACCACGCGAGCTTCATGCACTGGAACGCGTTGTACTGGTAGCAGAGGTAGTGCTGCTGGAGCCGGTTCTCGTGAACGCTGGGCAGCTCGTAGGGCAGCTCGCCCGAAGGCTCCATCACCGCCTCGAGAAAGCCCAGCATGGCCGGCACCTTCTTCAGGAAGCCCGCGTCGCCGGTGGCGCGCGCGAAGCGGCCCAGCACCCAGATCCACTCGCAGGTGTTGTTCGGCACCATGCCGCGCGGCTTCTGAAAGTAGTTCACGCACAACCCGGCCGGGTGCTCCTGGTAGCCGATCTCGCGTTCGAGGTACGCGTGCCAGCGCAGCGCGGCGTCGAGCATGGCGCGATCGCCGTCGCGCTCGTACGCCTCGAGCATGGCGACCGCGCCGAAGTCGCCCTCGACCGTGGCGATCAGGTGCCTGCGCTCGGGCAGCGGGTAGGCCCACGCGCCGTCCTCGCGCTGGGTGTCGCGCACCACGCGGGTGGCCTCGCGCGCGGCCGCGTGAAACGCCGGGTCGCCGGTGAGGTCGCCCAGCGTCCACGACGCCAGCGCCCAGTAGGCCTGCCCCTGCAGGAAGTAGAAGCGCTCCCGCGGCCGCAGAGCCGGCAGGTAGCTCTTCACGAAGCGCCACACGCGGATGTTCCAGCGCACGCCCTGGTCGGCGCCGGCGAGCCGGCCGTCGTGCAGATGGCGCGCGCCCACGTGCCCGTGCAGCGCGCGGACGCGTGGCAGCAGCGCAATGGCGTTCGGGGTGGGGGAGACGCCGGACGTGGGATTCACTCGCGGACTCTGGACTCCTGGGAACTCGTCAGGGAAGGACCACCACGCGCTGGAGCGCTTCCTGTGAGCGGGAGCGCAGTCTTACCAGATACAGCCCCGGGGGGACACGTCGCCCGCCCGAGTCGCTCAGGTTCCAGCCCCACTGGTAGCGCGAGGACGACGCGCCGCCCGTGGCCGACGCGGGGATGTGCTCGTGCCGCGAGTACACGCTGCGCCCCTGCACGTCGAGGATCTCGAGCGCGATCGGTCCCGGCTCGACGGCGGCGAACTCGAGCCGCGCGATGTCCCGCGCCGGGTTGGGCGTGGGCGCGAACAGCGTCAGCCGTGCCGCGCTCGGGCCGTCGGCGACCCCCACCGGGGCGGGCTGCATCGCCGGGTCGTACAGGTAGACGCGCACGGAGTCGATCGACAGGCCGTCGAGCTGCGTGAACGTGTCGGACAGCGAGCGGAACCGCAGGCGCACCGAGCCGGCCGCCGGGCCGCCGGCGAATGCCGACAGGTCCATGCGGTCCTGCTTCCAGCGCCAGCGCGTGCCGTCGAACGAGGGCACGCCGCCTCCCAGCATGCTGTTGCCGTCGCTGGCGGTGGACCCGTTGCCGCCGAGCGCCGTCCACGACAGTCCGTCGAGGCTCGCTTCCACCACGCCGCCGTCGAAGTCGCTCTCGTAGCCCCAGCGGTTCTCGAAGAACAGCCACGCGTGGACGCCGGCGGACAGGTTGAGCGACGACGTGAGGGATGCGGTCGCGTTCATGTTGTTCGCGTACACGGTCGTCGGGCTGTCGCTCAGGTAGGCGTTCGGATGGTCGGGATCGAAGTAGCGGTTGCCCCAGCCCGCGCCGACGTACGTCCAGCCCGCGGGCGCGCCGCAGCCGCTCACGAACTTGACGGTCGGCGTTCCCACGACCACTTCGATCGTGTCGCGCGAGTACAGGCCCGAGCCGTCGGTGAAGTCCACGCGAAAGCGCAGCATGCGTCCGGGCGTGACCGTGTCGGCCGCCGCCACCAGGAACGTGGCGCCGCCGATCGGGTCCGCCGACTGGAACGAGGCGAGGTTCGGAAGGAACACCGGCCCCGACAGCGCCTCGACCTCGTGGTCGATGGCGGTGAGCGAAGCCTGCAGCGACGGGCCGGCCATTCCGCTGGCGCCCAGGTTGCGCGCGCGAATGCTGATGTGCGCGCTGTGCCCGGCGTTGAGCGCGCCCTCGACGATGGCGGAACGCTCGAGCCGCACCCACGGGCCCGCGATGGCGGCGACGAAGCGAGCCGCGCCCAGCGCGCCGCGCGCGATCGGCTCGATGCGGGACGGCGCCGGCCAGAAGCCGTCGTCCGGGCCGCCCATCTCGGGCGTCCAGGAGAAGCCCTTGGGCTTCAGCAGCGTGTCGCCGTAGACGAAGTCGTTGAAGTCGCCGTTGGTCTCGTAAAGGATGCGCGGCCCCGGCCCGGCGGTGAAGCCGTTGTCGCGCGTCATCTCGTCGGACCACGTCTGGAACTTGAGCGAGTCGGGCGTTCCCGCCAGGCTCCAGCCCCACGGGTGCACGAGCAGGTCGCTGTAGGTGTGGAACGACAGCCCCGTGACGGGGCGCATCGCGCTGACGGCGTCGCGCTGGATGCGGGTCTCGATTTCGGAGAAGGCGCTCGGTCCGCGATAGGTGTCGCTGCTCGGCGTGCCGCTGGAGCCGGTGTTGTTGAAGCCCCACTTGAAGCCGAAGTTGCGGTTCAGGTCCACGCCGTCGCCGTTGTTGAGCATCCCGTCGTTGTTGTTGTCGCGCGCGTTCTTTCGCCACATCGTGAAGTTGCCCGACGCGTCGTAGTTGCGGCGGTTGTAGTCGTAGCCGTCCGGGTTCACGCAGGGCACCAGGTAGATCTGGCGCTCGTCGAGCAGGTACTTCGCCTCGGGATCGACCGCGTAGCGCGACAGCAGCGAGTCGGCGAACAGGAACAGCGCGTGCATGCCGCCGGGCTCGCGCGCGTGGGTGAGCGCGTTGTAGAAGGCGACCGGGCGCGTGTCGGGTCCGATGACGGCCTTGCCCAGCTTGAGCCCCCAGATCGGGCGGTTCTGCCCCGAGTACCCGAGCGTGTCGAGCTTGTCGGCCACGACGCCATGGGGGTCGTTGGCCACCATTTCGTCGAGCTTCATCTTGATCTCGGCGAGCGTCCAGAAGCCGCCGAAGCTGCCCTGTCCGAGCGGCGGGAGGATGGCGGGGCGGAAGACGCCGTCGGCGCCGGTGGCGCTGAGCACGCGCGTGCCCGCGCGACGCGGCATCGCGGACAGTTCGCGCCGGTTGCGTTCGGCGGCGGTGCGCCCCGGGTTCTCGTCCACTAGCGTGACGGTCGCGCCGAGCCGGGCGAGCGTCGCCTCGTCGCCCGGCCATTCGAGGATGTCGGCGCTGGCGCCGCGAAGGTCCACAATGTCGAGCCCGGCCTCGAGCAGCGCCTGGACGGTGACGCCGCCCGCGAGCGAGACGCGGACCTGCCGCGGCGACTGCGCGAACGCGGCCGTGGAGCCCAGGAGCCCAGCGAGAATCACGACGAGGAACAGGCGAACCAGGCGGGGCATCGGGGAGTCTCCGGTGTGCGGGCCAAAGGGGGGAGGCAATTCTAGCCGCTCGCACCGGGGCGGGGCCACCTCGAACTGGCCCGGGGGCCCGGTCCGCGGATGGACGGGCGCGGGCCGTGCGACTAGCCTTCCCGCCCGATGAAAACCCCGCCGGTTTCGCTGGTCTGGCTGTTCGACGTGGACGGCACCCTGCTGCTCACCGAGGGCGCCGGGCGAATCGCCATCAGCCGCGCGCTGCACGAGCGCTTCGGGATCACCGACGACCTGCGCCACATTCCCATGGCCGGCAGAACCGACCCGCTGATCGTCGGCGACATGGCCCGCACGCACGGCCTGGACCTGGCGCACGGCAGCGAGCACCACGAGGAGTTCTGGGAAGCCACGTACCGCCACATGCGCGAGCTGATGACGCCGCCCCGGGGAGGACTGCTGCCCGGCGTCATGAACGTGCTGGACGCGGTCGCCGGCGAACCCACATGGGTCAGTGCCCTTCTGACGGGCAACGTGCCGGCGATGGCCCAACTCAAGCTGGGCGCGTTCGGCGTCTGGGACCGTTTCGACTTCGGCGCCTTCGGCAGCGAAGCCCCCGACCGCAACGCGCTGGCGAACGTCGCCGTGAAGCGAGCGCACGAACGTCACGGCGTGGAGCCGCACCAGTGCATCGTCGTCGGGGACACCGAGCACGACATCGCCTGCGCTCGCGCCGCTGGCGCGCGAGTCGTGGCCGTGGCGACCGGAGGCCGATCGCGCCAGCAACTCGAGACGCACCATCCCGACCTGCTATTGGACGACCTCCGGGACAACACGCCGTTGCTTCGCTGGGCTCGAGGGCTGTAGTCGAGCGGTTGCGAGCAGCACCGGTCGAATCGGAGGGCGTCGAGAGGGACGCGGGAGCCATGGAATGGCGGAGCGTTCCGAACGCGAGCGAGTGGAGGGCATGGATGCCCGGAGCGAGCGTCCCTCCGAGGCGGGCCGGTGCTGTTCGCGACCGCGCCGCCAGGCACGAGCCATTCGCTGCGCGAAACGAAGGCGGGCCCTCTGACGAGAGCCCGCCTCGACACCTGGAAGACTGTTGCGATCGACTGACTGTTGCGTGGGCCAGACTGTTTCGATCGACTGACTACTGCGTTCGACTGACTGTTGCGTTGGACTGTCTGCTGCTCGCCGCAGGTGACGGCGACGAACGGAAAATAGTCCGCCGTCGCCGCCCGCGCCAGTCCTATTTCACGCGCACGATTCGCGCCGTTTCCTTGCGGTCCGGGGCGTTCATTCGCACCAGGTAGACGCCGGGAGCGGCGTTGGCGTTCCAGCGGAAGCTGTGGCGGCCCGCGGCCAGATTGCCGTTGTGGAGGGTGGCCACGCGGCGGCCGCCGATGTCGTAGATGCCGAGATCGACGGGCTGGTCACGCGCCACGTCGATCGCGAACGTCACCACGCCGCGCGCGGGATTCGGGGACGGCGGCAGAGCGAATGCCGTGCGAGTGGGCAGTGCCATCGGCGCCGGATCCACGTCGAGCACCGGGCCCAGATCGGTGGCGCGGCGCCACACGTCGTTGAGCCGGCCGCCGGACGACATGCCGCCGAACACCACCGCCACGTGGTTCACGTTCGTCAGCACCATGCTGTGCGACGCGCGCGGCGTGGGACGCGTGCCGTAGAAGTTGCGGCGGTACCAGCT
>JADLGX010000114.1 GCA_020849095.1 Candidatus Eiseniibacteriota bacterium | reverse complement strand
TTCATCATCTGGATGAACGGCTTGAACACGCGGCCGAAGATCAGCAGCGGCCCCGACACGATCAGCGCCACGTCCTCGGCGCGCTCGAGCGCGATGGCCTTGGGGGCCAGCTCGCCCAGCACCACGTGCAGGAACGTGATGATCATGAACGCCAGCGCCACCGCGGCGCCGTGCGTGACCGCTGCGCTCCACGGGCCCGGGATGCTCTCGAACATGGGCTGCACCAGGTGCGCGAGCGCCGGCTCGCCCAGCCAGCCCAGCGCCAGGCTGGAGAACGTGATGCCCAGCTGGGTGGCGGCGATGGAGTCGTCGAGCTTCTCGATGGCCTCGCGCACGGCGATCGCGCCGAAGCGGCCGGTCTCGACCAGCTCCTCGACTCGCGTCCAGCGCACCGTGACCAGCGAGAACTCGGCGGCCACGAAGTAACCGTTGAGCGCCACGAAGATCAGCACCGCCACCAGGCGCATGATGTCGAAAACGAAGAATGAGCCGGGGTCCACTTACTCCACCTCTCGGCGGCCTTCGAGCGCTCGCGACAGCGTGACCAGGTCGGAGTACTCGAGATCGGATCCCATCGGCACGCCGCGCGCGATGCGCGTGACCTTGATGCCCAGCGGACCGATGAGCCGGCCCAGGTACAGCGCCGTGGCCTCGCCGTTCACGTTGGGATTGGTGGCGAGGATGATCTCGCGCACTTCGCCCGAACGCAGCCGTTCGAGCAGCTCGCGAATGCGCAGCTGCTCGGGGCTGGTGCCCTCGAGCGGCGACAGCGCGCCGCCGAGCACGTGGTAGCGACCGCGGAACTGCCCCGTGCGCTCCAGCGCCATCACGTCGCCGGGCTGCTCGACCACGCACAGAAGCGCGCCGTCGCGCTGCGGATCGGCGCACAGCTGGCAGGGATCGCCTTCGGAGAAGTTTCCGCACAGCCCGCAGAAGCCCACTTTTTCGCGCACCGCGCGAATGGCGTCGGACAGCCGCAGGGCGTCTTCCTTGGGCACGCGGAGCAGGTGCAGCGCCAGGCGCAGCGCGCTCTTGTGCCCCACGCTCGGGAGCTTGACCAGCTCGTCGATCAGGAGTTCGAGGTACTTGGAGCTGTACACGATCGGGGGTCTGGGTCGCTCAGATGGGCAGCTTGAAGCCGCCGGTGAGCTTCGCGTACTCGGCCGCCATTTTTTCAGCTGAGCTGCGCTGCGCATCTCCGATGGCGGTCATGACCAGGTCCTCGATCAGCGTGACGTCGTTGTCCTTGAGCAGGTCGGGGCTCAGCTTGAGCTCCTTGAGCGTCTGCTTGCCGTCCACGACCGCCTTGACCAGCCCGCCGCCGGCGGTGGCCTCGTAGCGCTCTTCGGTGAGGCGCTCCTGCAGGTCGCTCATCTGCTTCTGGACCTTCTGCGCCTGCTTCATCATGTCGCCGAAGCTCTTCATCATGTCGTGCGGTCTCCACGTCCGCCGCCGCCCAGCACTTCACCGTCGAAGAACTCGATGGCGCGGTCGATGAGGGGTTTCACTTCGTCCGCGGTGCGCGGCCGCTTGAGCCCTTCGGGCCCCAGCTCCGTGCACCGGATGTCCAGCGAGCGCCCGAACAGGCGCCGCAACTCTTCGCACACCATGGCGCGCGGCTCGGCGGCATCGATCACCGACCGGCGCAGCGAATCCATGGCGAGCACGATGTGGTCGCCGGCCAGTCCTTCGAGCCGGCACTCCTTCAGGAACTCGCCCAGCATGCGCTTGCGCGCCAGCACGGCTTCCACCGCCTGCGCCCAGCGCTCCTCGACGACTGCGTCGAGCACGGGCGCGTCCACCACTGCTACCACGCTCTCGGTGGCCACGGCAACGACTGGAGCGGCCGCCGCCTGGGCGCGTGGTGACGTGACCGGGGCCTGCGCGCGCACCGGCGCAACGCTCGCGGCGCTGGCGCTGGTCGGGCTGCCGCCCGCAGCGCCGCCCCGCTTGGGTGGAGGCGTCCAGCCGGAGCGCGATGGCGCCGGGGGGCTCGAGGGCGATGCGGGCGCGGCGGAAGGCGCGGCGGGCGCCGCCGAAGCGGCTGGCGGACCGGCGGTGATCGGAGTCGGCGGGGTGAAGCCCGGGCCGGGCGGCACGAATCCCGGTTGCGGCGAGAACGGCGCGCGCAGGGGCGAAGGCAGCGACGGCGCGCCACCGGCGCCCAGCCGCTGCTCCAACGCGTCGAGACGCTCGAGCAGCAGCGCCACGGATTCGGCGCGCTCGAGCGTGGCCATCTGCAGCACCGCGGCCTCGAGGTGCACGACCGGCTGCGGGGAGTCGCGCATGGGCCACTGCGCCTCGGCCGCGATGCGCACCAGGCGCAGCAGGTCGGCCTCGGCCCACGCGGCGCCCTGGCTCTTGAGGCGCTCCAGGTCCTCGCTGCTCGCGGCCACCAGCTCGCCGCCGCGCTCGGGATCCACCTTGAGCACCAGCACCGCGCGGAAGTGTTCGGCCAGCCCCTCGCACAGGTCGCGCGGGTCCATGCCCTTTTCGAACGTGCGGTGCAGTTCGTGAAGCGTGGCGCGCGTGTCGCCGTTGGTGATGGCCTCGCCCAGGCGGAAGAACGCCTCGCGATCGGCAATGCCCAGCACGCGGCGCACGAGGTCCTCGTCCACCTGCGTTTCGCCCGCCGAGATGACCTGGTCGAGCGCGCTCACCGAGTCGCGCATGGAGCCCTCGCCCTTGTGCGCGATGAGCAGCGCGGCGCCGTCGGTCAGCTGGAAGTGCACGCCCTCGGGATCGGCGTTCTCGCGCTTGGTGATCTCGAGCAGGCGGTCGGCCACCTTGCGCAGCGCCACGCGAGCGAAGTCGAACCGCTGCGTGCGCGAGCGGATCGTGTCGGGCAGTTTCTGCGGATCGGTGGTGGCGAAGATGAACACCAGGTGCGGCGGCGGCTCTTCGAGCGTCTTGAGCAGCGCGGCGAACGCGTCGCCCGACAGCTGGTGGACTTCGTCGATGATCACCACGCGGTACTTGCCCGTGGCCGGAGCAAACCGCACTTTTTCGCGCAGCTGCTGCACGTCGGCGATGCCGCGGTTGGACGCGCCGTCGATCTCGACCACGTCCAGCGAGACGCCCGCGGTGATCTCGGTGCAGCTGGTGCAGGCGTTGCAGGAGTCGGCGCCCTTGACCACGCCGGCCGCGCGCTTTTCGCAGTTGAGCGCCTTGGCCAGGATGCGCGCCGAGGTGGTCTTACCCACGCCCCTGGCGCCGGTCAGCAGGAACGCGTGCGCCACGCGGTTGGATTCGAGCGCGCGCGCGAGCACCGAGGAAACATGGTCCTGTCCGATCAAGTCGGAGAAGACCTGCGGGCGATACTTGAGAGTCAGCGCACGGTGGGCCATGGGGCGCATCATAAGGGCCAGGGGTCCAGCGGCACACCCGAAGTAATGCTTACCGCTGCTACCTTCCGGTCCTGACGGGGTTCACAGCTTCGAGTTGCGCTGGGCCTGGCCCAATTGAAAATGGTGGAGATGAGCGGGCTCGAACCGCCGACCCCTTCGTTGCGAACGAAGTGCTCTACCAACTGAGCTACATCCCCACCGACTTTGGTTTTTTTGAACGCTTCCGGGCGTTGGATGGCGGCACCGGTGCGTTGCGGCCCGGCATATTAGCGATTCACGCGGCGCGGTCAAGCGAGGCGGGCGTTCTTGTGCGCCCCCCTCGCGACCAAGCGGGTGGCGCGCTCAGGCGGCCGTGCACTCCTCGCAGCGACCGAACAGGTAGACCTCGTGTCCTTCGAGCTGGAAGCCCTTGGGAACGATGCCGCCGAAATCGTTCGGGCAGCCCTGGAGGTCGAACACCTTGTGGCAGTGGCTGCAGCGGAAGTGATGATGATGCGCCTTGCCCGCGGTCTCGTAGCGCGGGGCTTCGCCCGGCAGGTCCACCTGCTGCAGGTAGCCCTCTTCGAGCAGGCGCTTGATCGTGCGGTACACCGTGGCGATGCCCAGTCCCGGCGCGTGCGGCTTGGCCGCATCGAAGATCTCGTTGGGACCCATCGGGCGCCCGGTCTCTTCCAGCACGTGGTAGATCGCGCGGCGCTGCACAGTATTGCGTTCCATCTTCCAGGATTCCCCTGGAGCGACACAGGACCACGCCGGGTTGCCGCTGAGGACGGACTCAAGCGTGCGACAACCTCGACGCCGCTCCGAGCCGGCGCTCGCTCTTGACGCCGGCACAAAGACGGGATGGCGGAGAGAGAGGGATTCGAACCCTCGAGGCGGTATTAGCGCCTACACGATTTCCAATCGTGCTCCTTCAACCGCTCGGACACCTCTCCGCTGTAACTGGTGCTGCCCCGCCGGGTGACCTTGGACCCCGCGGGTGCCCGAAGAGAGTAACCAGCTCTCGACAGGCGCCTTGCGTCATGGATCGGGGGTGCGCTCGCAGGGCAATGCCATGCGATCTGCTGAGCAACCCGTGACGTAAGGCGGCGACAAGGTAACGGGTTGCGGCCGCCGGTTCAAGACGTGGGCTGCGGGGTCCATCGGCAGCGGGCTGTTCGGCATGCGAGAAAATCCTCGCTGTCGCTTGAAATCCGGGGCGCCGATAACGCAGGCTGGCCCGTCGAAATGCCGTCCGGCGGACTTGGAACCGTCCGCCCCTTTGGCCGCAACCCGGAACCGGAGACCCGATGAACCTGTCCCGTCTGCAGTCGCTGCTTCTGCTTGCCCTGCTCGCGTTTCCGCTGGCGGGCTGCTCGTTTGGCGCCGGCGCCATGGGCCCGCAGGGCCCGGGCAGCACTCCTCCCACCCCGTTTGGCGCAATGGTGGGCATGCAGTACGAAGGCCACCGCCTCGAGCAGATCACCGGGCAGCGCGACACCACGTGGCGGCCCGAGCTGTTCTACCCGATCGAGGCCGTGTGGAACGTGCCCGGCAACGCCTGGGGCCTGGGCTTCTCGAGCGGCTTCGTGAGCACGGGCATGGACCGCTCCCCCGGCAAGCTGACCTACCACGGCTACGTGTACGGCCCGTCCATTTACCGCAAGCTCGGCTCGCGCGTGAACGTGAGCGCCAAGGCCATGCTGATCGGCGGCAAGCTCGAGGACCCGGACCGCAACTACGGACCCAACCCGAGTTCGGTGGACCTGCCGGGCAAGCGCTACGCGGCGGACCTGAACATCATCCAGATGAGCAGCCAGGGCGGCAACCTGCGCCTGGGCTACCAGTGGACGGACAGCGACGAGAAGAGCGTGTTCGGGCAGACGCGCAAGTTCCACAGCGAAGGGCCGTACGTGCAGTTCGTGTTCAGCTGGTGGTAGGAACGCGGCGCTGCGCGCCAGCGGCGCGCGGGTGAGTCCCAGGGCAAGTCCAAGACAATGCGGCGGTGCGCTGGAAGTCAGCGCGCCGCCGCTTCCGTTTGCGCGAGCAGTTCGCCCAGCTTGGCCACCACTTCGGGCGAAAACTCGTGGCCGCCTTCGAATGAGCGCGTGTCCACCGTGGCGCCGGCGGCGCGGGCGATGGCCGCTTCGTCGGCCATGCGCGAGGGCGGGTACCACTCGTCGCGCGTGCCGGTGATCATGTGCAGCGGCGGCCACGATTCGCGCGGCGACTCACGCACGTCGGGCGGGATGTCGCCGCAGACCGACAGCAGCGCCGCCGCGCGGCGCTTGCCGCGGAGCGCGGCGCGGTATGCCATCGCCGCTCCCTGCGAGAAGCCCAGGAAGACGATGGCGCGCGGCGCGCCGAACTCGGCATGCAGGCGGTCGAGCACGTTGTCCACGTAGCCGATGTTGTCGGCGATGGCGAGGTCGCGGTCTTCGCGCGTCATCCAGTTGGCGACGATGGCGCGGTCACCGCGCGTGTAGAACGGGTGCGGCGCCTGCACGGCGGTGACGAGCCAGGCGTTGGAGCGCGGCGCCTGCGTGAGGGACGGGAGGAAGATCTGCGCCGACTGCGCGTAGCCGTGAAAGCCCACGAGCCAGCAGCTGGGCTGGGCCGGTGCCGGCGGAACGTCCACGAGGAAGCGGCCGTGGAAGGTGGCCGGTGCGTGGCGGAGGAGCGGTTCGCTGCGGTCGGACATGGGCCGGGGCTCCCGAGGGTGTGGCCGGAGAGCGAAAAGGCCCGCCGTCCTGGCGGGCCTGCGCTGATGGTCAGCTCGAGTGCGCGACGCGCAACCCCGGGCTGGCGGAGAGGGAGGGATTCGAACCCTCGAAGGACTTGCGCCCTTAACGGTTTTCGAGACCGCCACAATCGGCCACTCTGTCACCTCTCCGCCGGCGTTTCTACACGACGCCGCTGGGTTGGCGCAAGTTTGCGCCCTCGCAACCCTCGGCCCCACCACCGCCGTACTCCACCGCATGTCCACCGCGGGCCTCTCCCTTCGCGCGCATCTCCAGCTCACCGGCATCCGCCGCCTGGGCTCCCCGCGCAACGGCTACCGCTATCGCCGCGCCAGTGGCGCGCCGGTCGCCCATCGCGAGCACGCCCGCCTCGCCACCCTCCGCATTCCTCCCTCCTGGCGCGACGTCGCCATCGCGCCGGCCGCGACCGCCAAGCTCCAGGCGGTCGGCCGCGACTCCGCCGGGCGTTGGCAGTACGTGTATCGCAAGGCGCACGCGGCGCGGCGCGCGAACACCAAGTTCCGCCGGCTGCTGGCGTTCGCGCGTGCCCTTCCCCAACTCCGCACCGCCATCCGCCGCGACCTCTCGCTGCCCGGCATGCCGCGCGACCGTGCCTGCGCCATCGCGGCGCTGCTGCTCCTCGCGCTGCCGTTGCGCTCGGGCGGCCAGCGTTACGCGCGCGAAAACGGCACGTTCGGCATCGCCACGCTCCGGCCGCACCATCTCCGCGTCCGCGGCGAACGTATGCTCTTTGCGTTCCGAGGCAAGCACGGCATCCGCCAGACGCATGCGCTGCGGTCGCGCCGGCTCGCGCGTCTGCTGCGCCAGCTTCAGGACATGGGCGGGCGCGAGCTCTTCCAGTACCACAACGCGCGCGGGCGTCCGTGCGACCTGCGCAACAGCCAGCTCAACGGCTGGCTGCGCGGCGCCTGCGGCACGCGCGTCACCGCCAAGGACTTTCGCACCTGGGGCGCCACTCTGCTTTGCGCGGGCCTGCTCGCGCAGTCACGCGAGCCGCGCTCCGAGCGCGCCACCCGCGCCGCGCTCGCCGCCTCGGCCCGCTGGCTCGGCAACACGCCGCAGATCACGCGCGACTCTTACGTGCATCCGCAGGTCTTCGCCGCGTTTCGCGACGGGCGCACGGTGAGCGTGGCGCTCACTCGGCCGCAGCAGCTGGTCGAGCGCCTGCCGAACGGGCTGCATCCGGCCGAACGCGCGCTGGTGCGACTGCTGTCTGCCGCGTCGCCGCGCCGCAATTGAGCGGCGTTCACACCCGCGGCGCCGACGACTACCGCGCACCATGGCGTAGCGCGGCCGGCGACTCGCTTCGTCACCAGGCTTGCGACTGCAGAGCGCCCCTCGGTAGAGTCCCGCGATGTTCGAACCCAAGCTTCGACTCGCCATGCTGGCCGCTCTTGGGTTGTCCGTGGCCCTCCCTGCCTTCGCCGCCGACTCACGCTACGGCGAGCTCAAGCCGGGCGCCGTCAGCCAAGCGGAACAGAGCGGCGTGCAATGCGAACTGTGCCGGGATCACCTATTCGATCCCGCCATGGTGCCCGCACGATTGCCCGATGGATACCGCTTCATCCTGGCCAGTGAGTACGCGAAGGAGGATTCGGCTGTCGCGGCGCTGGTGGCAAAGGACCCGCGGTACGCCTCCTATGCGGTGGGCAGCCTGTGCTTCATCCTGGCGGACACGTTCCTGGTGGATGGCGTTCGCGCACACGGTGCTGGCCCCACTCCCATGGCGTTCTGGTGGGCGCATGCCGAACCCGAACCGGGCACTCCGCCGGACCCGCGCATGCAGGGGAAGCTCGAGTGGCTGCAGCTCGGTAGTTGGTACTCGAACAAACGCACGGATCGCGAGCGCATTCTGGCCACCGACCCCATGGCCGAGTTCGTGGATATTCGAGTGCAGCGCCGCGGCCCGAATGAATGGCGAATGCGGTTGCCGCTGGCGACCGAACGGGTTCAGGCCGAGGTCCGGGGCAACGGGGAACGCAAGAAGCGGAACAGCAAAGGCCCCGGCTTCATGACCGTACCGTTCACGGGGAAGAGCGCGGATCTCTTCACCGTGTTCACCTACTTCGGGCACCACCACCAGTCCGCCTGGGGCACGTGGCGGGCCGAGGGGCACGGGGTGTTCACGGCAGCCTTCGGGCTGCCGGACGAGGCATCGGCGTTCGGGACTTTCTATCAGGACGCATGGCAGGCGCGATCGGGGTTGTATCGATTCGGG
>JADLGX010000113.1 GCA_020849095.1 Candidatus Eiseniibacteriota bacterium | reverse complement strand
GCCGACGCGAAGAACCTGCCGGGCCGCGTGCTGCTCGTGTTCCAGCCCTCCGAAGAGACCGGCGGCGCCAAGGGCGGAGCCGAGGCCATGCTCAAGGCCGGCGTGCTCGACGACCCGCGCCCGGACGCCGCGTTCGGGCTGCACGTGTGGCAGGACCTGCCGCTGGGTGTCGTGGGCGTGACCGAGGGCCCGTGGATGGCGGCGGTGGACGAGTTCACCGTGACGGTGAAGGGCGTGGGCGCGCACGCGGCCATGCCGCAGGCGAGCGTGGACCCGGTCGTGTGCCTGGCGCACATGGTCACCGCGCTGCAGAGCCTGGTGTCGCGCAACACCGACCCGTTCCAGCAGCTCGTCGTGAGCGTCACCCAGCTGCGCGCGGGCAGCGCGTTCAACATCATTCCCGAGACCGCGTGGATGAACGGCACCATCCGCGTGTTCGACGAGGGGCTGTGGGCGCGCGTGCCCGGCATGTTCGAGCGCGTCGTGCAGGGCGTGGCGCAGGCCATGGGCTGCGAGGCGAACGTGAACTACGAGCGCGGCAACCGGCCCACGGTGAACGACCCGGCCATGTGCGCCCACCCGCGCGCCGCGGCGCTCGAGGTGGTGGGCGCGGACCGGCTTCGTGACGACGTGCGCACCATGGGCGGAGAAGACTTCGCCGCGTTCCTCGCGCGCGTTCCCGGCGCGTTCATCGCGGTGGGCTCGCGCAACGAAGAGCGCGGCCTGATCCACGAACATCACCATCCCAAGTTCGACGTCGACGAGGACGTGCTTCGCATCGGCGCCGAAATCCTGCTGCGCACCACCCGGAGGTTCCTCGCGTCATGACGATCCACCCTCGCGCGCGAACGCTGCTCGCCGCTCTCGCCGTGTCGCTCGCGGCCGGCGCCGCGCATGCCGAATGGATGCAGCCCGACCCCACGTACCGCGAGACGCAGCAGGCGCTGCGGGACGCCGTTCGTGACACCGCCGGGCACGCCGACGATCCGGCGCGGCTCGCCGCGCTCGGCGCGCTGCAGCTTCGCCTGGCCAAGGTGGCCGACGCCGAGAAGACGCTGGCGCGCGTGCTGGCGCTGCAGCCCGGCAACCCGATCGCGCTGGCCGGCCTGGGCAAGCTGGCGTCGTTCCGCGGCCGCGACGGCGAGGCCGACTCGCTGCTCGCGCTCGCCGGCGAGGCCCCCGGGGCCGAAGGGGCGCTGCGCGACCGGTTCGACCTGGCGGTGCGCCGCGAGGACTGGAAGGGCGCGCTGGCGCTGGCGGCGAAGCTCGAGGACGAGGCGGGGCGCGTCGAGCAACTGCAGCGGCTGTCCGAGCGCGAACCGATCACGATCGAAGGCGGAGAAGGCGCGCCGCGGACCATCGTGAACTTCGAGCGCTCGTGGCCGGTGCCGCTCGTGAAGGTGAAGCTCAACGGACAGTCCGTGCTCATGGCGGTCGATCCGGGCGCCACCGAGATGCTGGTGGATCCCTCGTCCGCGCGGCTGACGCGCGTCGAGACGCAGCCAGGCGAGCGCACGGTCGTGTGGCTGGGCGGACGCATGGCGGCGCGCAGCGGAATCCTCGACCGCGTGACGCTGGGCGGCATCACCGTGAGAGGGCTCCCGGCGGCGATCGTGTCGCTGCGCAAGTACAGCCTCCAGGTGAATCCGCAGGGAGTGCCCATCGCCGGCGTGATCGGGCTGCCGATGCTGCGCCGCCTGGGCGTGACGATGGACTTTCGCGAGAACCGCATCGAGGTGAGCCGCCTGCCGGCGCCCGCGGTGACGGGCGGCACGCGCGTGCCGTTCGAGCTGTGGGGCGTGGGAGAGCTGGTGGCGTTCGGCTCGGTCAACGGCGGGCGCAAGATGGCGATCCAGGTGGGAACGGGCCTGCCCGAGGCGGGCATCGGCGCGGCGCCCGAGATGTTCGAGGAGTTCGGGGTCAAGCCCGGCAAGCTCGCGAACGCCGTGCGCAGCGTGGGCGCGGTGCTGCAGGGACGGCCGTGGTCGCGCGTGACGGCTCCCACGGTGACGATCGGCTCCCTCGTGGGCGACCGCGTTCCCGGCTGGAGCGGTGTGGTGGACGTGCAGGAGTTCTGGCGCCACGGCATCCGCCGCGACGCGCTGCTGGGCCCCGCGTTCTTCCGCGACCGCCGGGTGACGTTCGACTGGAGCCGGCGCGAGATGGTGTTCCAGCAGAAGCCGTAGTCCGCGCGCAACGAAGAACCCCGGCGCTCCTTTCGGAGGGCCGGGGTTCCTCGTTTCGCGGAGGGCCGTCAGTGCCCTTCGTGCTTCTCGTGCTCGCCGTGCTCCTCGTGCTCCGCGAACGCCGCGCCCAGCGTGTCGGCCGCCGCGCCGCCGGGCAGCCCGCCGCCGGCGCCGGGGTGCTTCACCAGCTGGCCGCCGACGCGCACGTTGGCCCCGTACTCGTACACCAGTTCGCCGCCCGCGCGTCCGGTGAAGCCCACGGCCATCGCCGCGAGGATCTGCAGCACCAGCGCGAGTCCGCCCACCGCGGCGGCCGCCTGCCCCGTCAGCCGCGAGGCGGCGATGACGGCCACCAGCGCGCCGCCCGCCAGGTACAGGGTGCGCTCGCCCATCTGGCCGTGCTCGTCGATCTCCTCCTCGCTCACGCCCTGCTCGTCCTCGGGCACGTGATGCGCGGCGTCTCCCGAGCGCACGGCCGCGAACGCGCCGAGAAAGCCGAACACCAGCAGCAGGACCGAGGCCTTTCGCACCCACTCGCGGTCGAACAGCCGGCCCGCGATGGCGAACAGCGCGCTGAAGATGAGCAGGGCGACGGGCGTGTGCACGATCTGCGGGTGGAACTGGCCGAGCACGTCCATGACGAGGAAGCCTCCGGGATGGGAACGACGGGTCTCGCGCAGGCTAGACCCCGCGCTCGCCGGGCCGCAAGCGTTCGCGCGCGGTTCGCAGTGGCGCGCCCGGCGGCGGGCCGATAGATTCCCGCGCCATGAGCGCCTCCCCCGAAACCCCGCCTCGTCCGCGCCGCTCACCGGTCTTCTCCGCGCTCGTCTCGCTGGTCTGGCTCGCGTTCGAGGGCGCGCTGCTCGCGCTGGGCCTGGGCGGCCTCGACGAGCTGCGCCGCGACCCGCGCGCACTGGCGCTGCTGGCGCTGTTCGGCGTGAGCACGCTGGTGCTCTCGATCGCGCGGCCCGCGCGCGCGCAGGACATGCGCGAGAAGCGTCCCGATCCGCTGCCGATGGCGCTGCTGTTCCTGGTTCCGCTGGCCGCGCCCATGGTCGCGGCGTTCGGCGCCCGGAACGCGTTGTTCACGCTGCCTTACGCGAACACGGTGTCGTGGTGCGGCGTCGCCCTGGCGGCCGCGGGACTCGCCATCCGGATCGCGGCCATGCTGCAGCTGGGCGCGCGCTTCTCGCCGCTGGTGTCGCTGCAGCGCGCGCACGCGCTCGAGACGCGCGGGCTCTACGGATTCGTGCGCCACCCGGGCTACCTGGGCGCGCTGCTCACCTGCCTGGGAGTCTCGGTGGCGTTCGGCAGCGCGCTCGCGTTGCCGCTGCCCGCGCTCATGCTGGCCGCGCAGCTGGCGCGGGTGCGCGGCGAGGAGGCGCTCCTGTCCGCCCACTTCGGCGACGCCTGGACCGACTACGCGCGGCGCACGGGCGCGCTGCTGCCGCGCCCGGCCCGCCGGGCCTGAACGCGCGGCGCCGGTCCGGCGCTTGCGGCGGTTCTCGCCCAACGCCTAGACTGCGGCCCATGCGACTCGCCTACCATGTGATATCGGCCCCGGCTCCGCTGGGCCTCCTGTTCGTCGCCGCCACCGAGCGCGGCCTGCGGCACGTCGAGTTCATGGACAAGCGCAGCCTCAAGCGCATGATCGCCTCGCACGCCGCCGAACATCCGGGCGCCGTGTGGGAGCACTCGGTGCGCGAGATGCGCCCGCTGGCCGAGCAGCTCGAGAGCTTCTTCTCGGGCGCCGCCAAGCACCTGTCGCCCCCCCTCGACCTGGCGGGATCCGAGTTCCAGGTGAAGGTGTGGAAGGCGCTGCTCGAGATTCCCTACGGCGAGACCCGCAGCTACGGCGACATCGCCAAGGCGATCGGCGAGCCCAAGGCCGCGCGCGCGGTGGGGCTGGCCGCCAACCAGAATCCCGTCCTGCTCTTCGTGCCGTGCCATCGCGTCATCGGCGCGGACGGCAAGCTGGTCGGCTACGCCGGCGGCCTGCCCCGCAAGAAGTTCCTGATCACCCTCGAGTCGCGCTTCCGCGACATGCTGCCGCTCGAGGCGGATCGCGTCATCGCCGCCGCCACCGTCAAGGTGAAGCGCGCGAGTGCGCCGGCCGCGGGCCACAAGAAGGCCGCGAAGTCCGTGCGACCGCTGCGCCCGGCCGCCCCCCAGCCATCCTCCCGCACCGAAAAGCGCAAGCGTGTTCCGGTGGCCGCAAAGCCGGCCGGAGCCGCGTCCGCACGCAAGCTCGTGGCCGCGCCGCCGTCCAAGCGGGGCCGCTGAGCGACGAACCAGCACGGCGGGACCGCCCCGGCGAGTCCGCCCAAGGAGCCCCACCGATGTCGTCCCGCATGTTGCGCCTGCTCGCCGGCTCGCTGGCGCTGCTCGCCCTCGCCGCGCCCCTCGCGCTCGCCAAGCAGGTTCGTATCGCCGTCACGAACTTCGACTTCACGCCGCGCTACGCCGATCTCAACGTGGGCGACCACGCGGTGTGGATCTGGAACAACACCGTGCACACCGTGACGAGCGGCGACACCAACAGCATGGCGCCCGACGGCCGCTTCAACTCGGGCGACGTGGCGGTCGCCAGCATCACGTACTCGTGGAAGACGAACGTCACAGGCATGGTGCAGTACTACTGCATCCCGCACTGGCCGGGCATGGTGGGCGGGCTCCAGGTGGCCTCGTCGGGCGCTGCTGGGCTGTCGGACTTCCGGATCACCGAGGTGCAGTACAACGTCGCGGGCAGTCTCGACCTCGTCGAGGTCACCAACATGGGCGCGACCGGCGACATCGGCATGTACCGGCTCAAGGTGAACGGCACGAACGCCGTGACGTTGCGCAACGGGCCATCCACGTCACTGCCTGTGGCGGCGGGCGCCAAGCTGGTGCTGCACCTGAACTCCTCGGGGGTGAACTCCGCGACCGACCTCTACCTGTCGGGCATTCCCGGGCTCGGGGACGCGGCCGGCTCGGTGGCGATCTACGTGCCCAACACGGTCAACACGGCGCTCACCGACGCCACGCAGATCATCGACTACGTCGCCTGGGGCACGACCGGCGGGCAGGAGAACGAAGCCACGGCCGCGAGCGCGAGCCTGTGGAGCAGCGGCCAGGTGGTGGGGCTCGTCGCCGCCGGCCAGTCCATGGAGTTCTGCGGACAAGCGGGGCAGTACGGGGCCGCGCGCTGGTACGCCAATCCCACGCCCAACTTCGGCGGGGCCGACAACTGCCTCACCCCGACCGTGACCACCACCTGGGGCCGGATCAAGACGCTCTACAAGTAGGGCGTTCAGTCCGGGGGAACTTCAGTCGCCGCCCGCCTTCCCGCGGGCGGCGATTTCCTTTCCGTGTTGTGCCACGCGTGTGCATGATGGCGCCCCTCGCCCCGGCGCCTCCCCCGCGCCTCCGACCCGTCATCCCCACCGGAGCCGTGCCATGCGTCCTCGCGCCATTCTCGCCACCGTCTCGTTGCTCGCCTTTTCGATCGCGCCACTCGCGTTCGCGAGGCAGCTGCGCATCGACGTCGCCAACTTCTCCTACACGCCGTCCAGCGCCACGCTCAACCAGGGCGACCACGCCGTGTGGATCTGGACGGGCGGGTTCCACTCCACGCTGAGCGGTCCCGTCGGCGCTCCCGACGGCATCTTCGACAGCGATGCCGCGGGGTCGGGGCAGACGTACAGCTGGAAGGCCGACCGCACCGGAGCGATCGACTACTACTGTGGCGTCCACTTCGGGAGCATGGTGGGCGACCTCACGCTGGTCGCATCCGGCGCCACCGCCGGGCTGTCCGACTTCCGCATCACCGAAGTGCAGTACAACGCGGCGGGCAACGCCGACCGGGTCGAGATCACGAACCTCGGCGCGACCGGCGACCTGGGCAAGTACCGGCTCAAGATCTCGGGCGCCGCGATCGCGACGCTTCAGGTGGGCTCCAGCACCAGCATCGCGGTGCCGGCGGGCGGGCGTGTCGTGGTTCACGTGGGCGAGACCGGCGCGAACACCGCGACGAACCTGTTCCTCGGACTCGGCGCCGGGCTTTCGGACGCCGCCGGCTCGGTGGCGCTGTACGTGCCCAACACGCAGGCCACGTCGCTCGCGCTGGCCTCGCAGATCGTGGACTACCTCTCGTGGGGATCCGGCGGGCAGGAGAACGAGGCGACCGCCACCGTGGCAGCGCTGTGGTCGAGCGGCACGAGCGCGCCCGTGGTGGTCGCCGGACATTCGATCGAGTTCTGCGGCCAGCCGGGGCAGTACGGAGTCGCGCGCTGGTACGAGAACCCGACACCCAACTTCGGCGGCGCCGACAACTGCCTCACGCCCACGGTTCCCACCACGTGGGGAAGGATCAAGACGCTGTACCGCTAGCGGTCCTCGAGTTCGCCGCGCGGGGCGCGGCAGGCAACGCATCTCAGCCGAAGTGATCCCAGCCTGCGCCCCGTAGCGGCACTCGAGAGCCGTCCGTCCGTTCCAGGAGCAACGCGCCGCCCTCAGCGAGTTCGCCGATCGGCGTGAGCGGAGCGCCCGCAGCAGCAGCCGCGCGCGCGCAGTCGTCGTAGCGGGCGGGCTCGATGGCGAGCAGCAGCTCGTAGTCGTCGCTCGGCCCCATGCGCTCCTGCGCGCCGCCGCCCGGAACGCCGGGCGACTCGCCGCGCAGCACCGCGCCCGCGCCGCACGCGGCAGCGAGGTGAGCCAGGTCGCCGAACAGGCCGTCCGAAATGTCGATGGCCGCGCGCACTCCGCCGGCGCGGGCCAGCGCGAGCGCGGCGCGCACGCGCGATGGCGGCGAGACGTACGCCTCCCACAGCTCCGCGGGCACGCGCGCGGGCGAAGGCGCGTCCCCCGCCGACGCGAGCGCGAGCGCGGCCGCCGCGCGGCCGGGCGTGCCCGTCACCGCGAGCCGGTCGCCGGGCCGGCCGCCCGAGCGCGTCCAGTGCCGCCCGCGCTCGACTTCGCCGAAGAGGGTCACGCAGAAGCTGCACGGGCCGTCGCCCGAGGACAGGTTGCCGCCCACGACCGCCGCGCCATCCGCGGCGAGCGCGGCGGCGCACGCCCACTCCACGTCGCGCAGCCACCCGGCGGCCAGCGCGCGCGGCGCCACGCACGAGAACACCGCCCAGCGCGGCTGCGCGGCCATCGCGGCCAGATCGCTCAGGTTGGCGGCGGCCAGCCGGCGGCCGACGCCCACGGCATCGAGCAGGTCGCGGCGAAAGTGCCGGCCCTCGACGAACGTGTCGGTGGTCACCACCAGGTCGAAACCGTCGCGGGGGCGCAGCACCGCGGCGTCGTCGCCGGGGCCGACGATCACGCGCTCGCCGGCGGGCAGCCCCGCGAGCAGGTCGTGAATGCGGTCGAACTCAGCGCTGCGGTCGGACATGGCGATCGCTCCTTTCGCGTGACAAGGGCAGCAGCAGGACGAGCAGGAGCGCCGCGAGCGCTGCCAGCGCGGCGCCCAGCGCGAACGGCGCCGCCGGTCCGGCAAGATCCCACAGCAGGCCGGCGGCGATGCTCGCCGGCAGCAGCGCGAGCCCCGAGAACGCGGCCTGCACTCCGTACGCGGACGCGCGCGCCTCGCGCGGCGCCAGGTCGGCGACCAGGCTCTTCGCCTGTCCCTCGATGAGCGCGGAGTGCACCGCGAGCAGCAGGAACGCCGCCACCACGCCCGCGCGGGTGGCGTGCAGCGCCAGCGCCGCGTAGGCCACGGCGTAGACCGCGTACGCCGCGAGCAGCAGCGGCCGGCGGCCGATCCGGTCCGACAGCCGGCCGAACGGCAGGGCGAGCAGCGCGTAGACGAGGTTGTACGCGAGATAGACCAGCGACACCTGGCCCGCGCTCCAGCCCGCGGCCTGCGTGCGCAGCAGCACGAAGGCCATGCTGCTGTTGCCCAGCTGGAACGCCACGTCCACCGCGAGGAAGCGGCGGAACGCGCCGTGCGGGATGCTCCAGCGCGGCGGCGCGGTGGCGCGCTCCGCGCCCTCGCGCGGCGCGCGCACGAAGAACACGATCACGAGCAGCGCAAGCGTGGCGGGAATCGCCGAGAAGGCGAACACGCGCCGATAGCCCTCGGCCCCGTCGCCCGGCCAGTGCGCCAGCAGCCACCAGGCCACGAGCGGCCCGATCGCGGCGCCCAGCGTGTCCATCGCGCGATGAATCCCGAACGCGCGCCCCATGTGGGCGTCGGCGGTGGAGTCGGCGATGAGCGCGTCGCGCGCCGGGGACCGGATCGCCTTGCCGACGCGGTCGGCGAAGCGCAGCCCGAGCATCCCGCTCCAGCCCGTGACGAGCGCCATGCCCGCCTTGGCGGCGCCGGACAGGCCGTAGCCGAGGAGCACGAATGGCTTGCGGCGCGCGGAGCGGTCGGCGAGCCGGCCCGAGAACAGGCGCAGCAGCGACGCCGCGCACTCGGCCACGCCCTCGATGACCCCGAGGCTCGCCACGGACGCGTGCAGCGTCGCGGTGACGAACAGCGGAATGATCGGCACCAGCATCTCGGACGAGATGTCGGTGAACAGCGACGCGGCGCCGAGCGCGACCACGTTGCGATGGATCCCGGCGAACCAGCCGCCGGCTCCGGGCTTGGGATCGGGAGTCGCCATGAGGGCGCGCAGGTTAGCACGCGGCCGCGGGCGTCCCGCGAGACGCGAAACGGGCGCGCCGGCGATGGCGCGCCCGTCCGGGCGAAGCGAAACGTCCCGAGGCGCGGCTACTCGATGGGACGAACCTCGATCGCGCCGAGTCCTTCGAGCGCCGGCTTGGCGAGCGAGGCCTGCGTGACCACCAGGATGCGCACCTTGTCCGTGCAGAAGTGCGTCTTGAGCACGCGCTTCACGTCGTCCATCGTGACGGCGCGCACGCGGTCGCTGTAGCCGGCGATCCAGCCCGCTCCGAGTCCGTAGAACTCGACCGAAGCCATCTGCGCCGACAGGTCCGAGGACGCCTGCAGCTCGAGCGGGAACTGGCCCACCAGGTAGTTGCGGGCCTTGTCCACCTCGGCCTGCGTCGGCCCTTCGTTCACCAGCTTGGCCACCTCGGCGAGCGTGGCGTCCACGCAGGCGCGCAGCTTTTCGTTGCGCGTGAACGTGTTGATCCGGAAGGCGCCGGCCGAGCGGTACTGCGGAAATCCGCTGCCGATCGAATACGTGAGTCCCATCTCGGTGCGCACGGTGTTCACGAGCCGCGACGTGAAGCCCTCGCCGAGGATCGTGTTGGCCACCTGGATCGCGTCGTAGTCCGGATGATTGCGCGGCACCGCGATGCACCCGATGCGGATCTGCGCCTGCGTGGCCTCCGGCTTGTCGATGATCCGGATGCTGCGCTCCTTCAGCGGCGCCGGAGAAGTGTAGGGATCGCGCAGCGGCTCTCCCGACGCCTTCCAGTCGGCGAAGCGCTTGCGCAGCTGCGCGAGCATCGCGGCCGGCTCGATGTCGCCCACGACCACCAGCAGCGAGCGGTCGGGAGAGACGAAGCGCCGGTGGAAGGCCGCCACGTCGGAGCGCTTCAGGCTCTTGACGCTCGACTCGACTCCGATGCCGGGGTGGGCGAGCGGGCTGTCGCCCCACAGGTAGCTGGCGAACGCCTGCTCCGCGATGACCGACGGCTCGCTGCGGTTGGAGGCGATCTCGCCCAGCGTCTCTTCACGCTTGCGGGCGAACTCCTCCTCGGCGAAGGCCGGCGACACGAGGACGTCGTGGAACAGCCCGAGCCCGGTGTCGAGGTCCTTGCGCAGCACGTCGCAGGAAACGGTGAACTGCTCGCTGCGCGACTGCGCCGTGAGCGAGCCGCCGACGAACTCGATCGCCTCGGCGACCTGCTGGGCCGAGCGCGTGCCGGCGCCCTGCGTGAGCAGCTCGGCCGTCAGCCGGGCGAGCCCTTCCTGTCCGGCCGGGTCGTACACCGAGCCGGCGCGGGCGACGAGCCGGAAGTTGACCACGGGCAGGCGGGGCGAGGACTGCAGCACCACGGTGAGCCCGTTGGGAAGCACCGCGCGCACCGGCGCGGCGGTCTTGGCCCGCGCGGTGGGAGCCAGCAGGACGAGCGCGAGCAGCGCCGGCGCGAAACGACGGATCATGGCGCTCATCGGCCGCCCTCCTCTTGCGTGGACTCGGGCACGAGCACGGCGACCGTGCGGCGGCGCGCGTCGAACAGCTGCTTCGCGACCCGCCGGACGTCGGCGGCCGTGACGGCGCGGTAGCCGTCGATGGCGGTGAACAAGGCGCGATAGTCGCCGTAGAGGTGTTCGAACCGCCCGATCGCCTGCGCGGCGCCGCGATTGGTCTCGAGCGCGAACACGAACGACGCTTCCACCTGGTTGCGAGCCTTCTGCAGCTCCAGTTCGGTGGGGCCGTCCTTGGCGATCCGGTCCAGTTCGGCGTACAGCGCCTTCTCGCCGGCCTCGGCGGTCTGCCCGGGCTTCATCTCGACGTAGAACTCGAACAGGCCCGGCTCCAGCTGCGGGCGGTACCCGGCATAGGCCGAGAGCGCGATCTGCTGCTCGTAGACGAGCGCCCGGTGCAGCCGCGACGACTCGCCGCCGCCGAGCACCGTGGACAGGATCTCCGCCACGAAGTGGTCTTTGTCGCTCGCGGGCATGGCCTTGTAGCCCACGTCGAAGGACACCGTCTCCGAAGGGTAGTGCACCATCGCGCGGCGTTCGCCGCGCTGCTCGGGCTCGGCGTTGACCGGCTGGGGCGGTGGCGCCTGGCGCGGAATGCTCCCGAAGTGCTCGCGCAGCTTGGCGCGCACCCACGCGGGATCGAAGTCGCCCGACACCACGATCGTGCAGTTGTTGGGCGCGTAGTAGGTCCGGAAGTACTCCACCATCTCGTCGCGCGTGATGCGCTCGAGGTCCTTCATCCAGCCCACGACCGGCCAGCCGTAGGGAGACGCCACGAAGGCGGTGCTGTAGAGCGCCTCGTCGAGCATGCCCGCCACGTCGTTGTCGGTGCGGAACCGGCGTTCCTCGCGCACCACCTCGACTTCGCTCTTCAACAGCTCGGGCAGCAGGGACAGCGACCGCATGCGGTCGGCGTCCAGGCGCATCATGGTCTCGAGCGAGCCGACGCCGCCTTCCTCGTAGTACACCGTCTGGTCGTAGCTCGTGAACGCATTGGAGTAGGCGCCCTGCGATTCGAGCTGCTGGTCGTACGCCTTGGGGGGCACGTTCGCCGAGCCGTTGAACATCATGTGCTCGAAGAAATGCGAGAGCCCCGTGATCCCCTGGCGCTCGTTGCGCGACCCGACGCGGAACCACTGGCAGAAGAACACCGCGGGAACGCTGTGGTCCTCGTGCAGCAGGATCTGCAGGCCGTTCTCGAGCGAGTCGCGCTCGACGCGGAATCGTTCGGGCGAAAGGGTGGGCGCGCTCGCGGATTTCTTCGCGGGCGCCGAGTGCGCCGAGGGCGCGGCGAGTACGGACGCGGCCAGCGCCAGCACGCACGACGCGCCGCAGACGAGACGACGAAACATGTGACCTCCAGTCAGGTGACGTTGCGGCAAACAGGACTCAGCGCAGACTAGGCGGGGTCCAGAACGCGAACAAGCTCGCACCGCCGCACGCCTCTCCCGGGGCGACGAACGCAAGGAGCACAAAGGGGATGGTCCGGAAGTCGCCCGTATTCTCCTTTCGGACCACTACCATCGGCCCACGCGGGACTTCTGGAGCCTGCCGGGAGAATGGCGTAGCTTTTCGCTCATGAACGACTCCATCAGCACCGCCACCAAGGCCCGCCCGGCGACCGAAGATCCGGTCGCTCATCGAATCCGGACGCGGCGCCTGGCACTCGGTTGGTCGCTCAAGCGATTGAGCGAAGCAACCGGTGGCCTCGCACCGTCGTTCCTCTTCAACATCGAGAACAGTCGCAAGGTGCCGAGCGAGGAAGTCGCCGCTCGCATCGCGCACGCGATCGACGACGTCGCGTTCGAAACCACGTACCGAGCGTGGGCTCGCGCCAAGAGCCGCGGACGGACGGGGCGAATCGATCACGACGCCATGCTCAGCGCGTGGGAGCTGCTGCGAAACCCGTTCGGAGAAGCCAAGGCGGTGGACCACGCTCCGGTGGCCCCCGTCAGCGAATCCCGGGACGCCGGCCGCCTCCGGGTGCCCGTTCTCGCCACCGCTTCCGATCCCGGCGAAGGAGTGCGCCCGCTCCCCGAGCAGGTGATCAACACGCTCAGCCTGGATCCGCTGTGCTACGGCCACGATGCCGAACTGGCTCGCGAGCGCTTCTCGCGCCTGCGCCGTCCGTTCGCGTTCCCGCTCGACGCCGAGCAGGCCGCGCGCGCCGGACTCGCCGGAGGCACGCTGGCGATCGTCACCCGTGACGAAGCCATCACGCCCGACAGCCGCTCCGCCTACGTGGTCCGGCTCAACGGCATGCTTCAAGTCGTGAGCGGCGGCGCCTACACCGGCGCGGCGATACCCGGTCCGTTGCGGGCCGCCGGATTGAACACGCCCGAAGCGCTCCGGGGCGCGACCGTCGGACGCATCGACCACCTGCTCCCGGATGTGCGAGTCTGAGGGCATGACGACACCCCACCGGATCTTCCTTCCGGCCATCGCGGTGCTCGCGATGGCCGGATTGCTTTCCTGCGCGAACGCCCCGCGCGTTCGCGGCAGCGGCACGATCGAACTCGACGAGATCGACGTGGCATCGCTCGTCGGCGGCCGAATCGTTCACCTGGCGGTCGCGGAGGGCGACACCGTTCGCGCCGGCGACACGCTGGCCGTCCTGACGCGCGGCGAGATCGCCGCCGAGCTCGCGGCCCAGCTCGCGCAGTCGCAGCGCGCCGAATCGCAGGCGCGCGACCTCGCGGCCGGCTCGCGGCCGGCCGAAGTGCTCGTGGCGCGCGCCCAGCTCGCCGCGGCCCAGGCCGACCGGCGGCTCGCCGACACGCAGTTCGCGCGCACCGAGAAGCTCGTGAAGTCGCAGGCCGTCGCGCAGGCCGAGCTCGACCGCGCCCGCGCCACGCGCGACGCCGCCGTGGCCCGGGAGCGCGCGGCCTCCGAACAGCTGCGGCTGCAGGAACAGGGCTTCCGCCGCCTGCAGGTGGACGCCGCCAAGAGCGCCGCGTCCGCGGCGATGGCGCAGCTGGCCGGCGCGCGCAGCCGCGCGGGCGAGCTGGTGCTCACCGCGCCGGTGGACGGCGTCGTGCTGCTGCGGAACTTCGAGACGGGCGAGCTGGTGCCGCCGAGTGTACCCGTGGTGACGCTGGGTGATCCCGACCGGTTGTGGATCCGCGTGTTCGTCGCGGCGCCGCTGCTGGCGTCGATCCGCATGGGCGACGCGGTCGAGGTGACGCCGATCGGGGCCAAGCGGCCGTTCGCCGGCCGCGTGGTGCAGATCGCTTCGCGCGCCGAGTTCACACCGCGCGCCGCGCTCACCGAAGAGGAGCAGGCCAACCTCGTGTTCGGCGTGAAGATCGCGCTCGACCCTACGCAGGGCACGCTCAAGCCCGGGCTGCCCGCCGAGGCGCGCTTCACGACCGCCCCGAAGAAGTGATGACCACTCCCGTCGTGCAGGTGGCGTCGCTGGTGAAGCGCTTCGGCGACTTCGCCGCGGTGGACGACGTGTCGTTCGACATCGAGCGCGGCGAGATCTTCGGCATCCTGGGGCCGAACGGCTCGGGCAAGACCACCACGATCCGCATGCTGTGCGGGCTCATGTCGCCCACGTCGGGAACCGCGACGGTGGCCGGCGCCGACATCGCCCGCGATCCCGACCGCGTGAAGTCGCGCATCGGCTACATGTCGCAGTCCTTCGGGCTCTATCGTGACCTCACCGTGGACGAGAATCTCGAGTTCTACGCCGGCGTGTACGAACTCGGGGCGCGCAAGACGGAGCGGATCGCCTGGGGCAAGCGCGAGATGCGCCTGGAGGAGATCGGCCCGCGGCTCGCGGGCGTGCTGTCGGGCGGCCAGCGCCAGCGGCTCGCGCTGGCCTGCGCCATGATGCACGCGCCCGAGGTGGTGTTCCTCGACGAGCCCACGGCCGGCGTGGACCCCGCCGCGCGGCGGCTGTTCTGGACCATCATCCGGGAGCGCGCCGCCGACGGCGTGACCATGATCGTCACCACGCACTACATGGACGAGGCCGAGCGCTTCGACCGCCTCGTGTTCCTGTCGCGCGGCCGGCGCATGGCGCTCGGCACGCCAGCCGAGGTGAAGGCGCAGTTCGGGTCGCACCTTTCGCTCGAGGACATCTTCGTCCAGCTGCAGGAGAAGGAGTCGTGAACCGCGAGCGCCTGCACGCCATGGTCCGCAAGGAGTTCGTGCAGATGTTCCGCGACCCCGCGACGCTGCGGCTCGTGCTCCTGGTGCCGCTCATGCAGATGCTCATCTTCGGCTACGCCATCCGCACCGACGTGCGGAACCTGCCCACGGTGGCGTTCGACCAGAGCCGCACGCAGGAGAGCCGCGAGCTCGTGCAGCGCCTGACGGCGACCGGCAACTTCGTGCTCCGGTCGCACGCCGAGTCCTACGAAGACGCCATTCACGAAGTGGACGCGGGCCGCGCCCGGGCCGCGTTCGTCATTCCCGAGAGCTACGCCCGCGATCTCAAGCGCGGCCGGCCGGCGGCGGTGCAGGTGCTCGTGGACGCCAGCGACCCGTCGTCGTCCGCCAGCGCGATCGGCGCCGCTCAGATGGTGGGGCAGCAGCTCAACGTGGAGATCGTCCAGCGCCGCACCGGAACCGACATGGCGTCACGGCTGCCCGTGGACGTGCGAGTCCGCCCGCTCTACAACCCGTCGCTCCGCAGCGCGGTGTTCGTGGTCCCCGGCATCATCGGCATGATCCTGAGCAACATCCTCATTCTGCTCACCGCCATGAGCCTGGTGCGCGAGCGCGAAACCGGCACGCTGGAGCAGCTCATCGTCACGCCGCTCGCGCGCTCCGAGATCATGCTGGGCAAGATCGCCCCGTACGTGCTGGTCGGGTACGTGCAGATGACCACGGTGCTGATCGCGGGCCACCTCATCTTCGCCGTGCCCATGCGCGGCCCGCTGCTGGCGCTCTACGCGGTGACGTTCCTGTTCATCACCGCCAACCTGGGAATGGGCCTGTTCATCTCGACGCTCGGCCGCACGCAGGCCGCGGTGACGCAGTCCGCCATCTTCATCCTGTTGCCCAACGTGCTGCTGTCCGGGTTCATGTTCCCGCGCGAGGCCATGCCGCCGCTCGCCCAGGCGATGGGCGCGCTGCTGCCGCTCACGTACTACCTGCAGATCGTGCGCGGCATCCTGCTCAAGGGCGTCGGCATGGCCGAACTCTGGCCGCAGGCGCTGGCGCTCGCCTTCTTCGCCGTCGCCTTCTTCACGTTCTCCACGCAGCGCTTCCACAAGACGCTGGAGTGACCCCTTGAATCAACCCGGCAAGCCCATCCATCCGCTCCGCATCGCCCCCATCGACGCGCCCACGCTGGCCTCGGTGAAGCCCCTGCCGCCCGCCCCCCCCGGCGGCATCGAGCCCTACCGCGTGCTGTTTCCGCTCGGCGCCGCCATCGGGCTGGCCGGGACGCTGCCCTGGATCGCCTTCGCGGCGGGCGCGGGCGCGTGGCCGGGCATGCTGCACGCGACGCTCATGATCCAGGGCTTCGAGCTGAGCTTCGTCGCGGGCTTCCTGCTCACCGCGATGCCGTCGTTCACGCACGGCGAAAAGTGCCGGCCCGTGGAGCTGTGGTCCGTCGTCGCGGGCGTGATCGCCTTCACGCTGCTGCACGCGGCGGGCGTCGAAGGCTGGGCGCAGCTGTGCTTCGCCGCCACGCTGGCGGTGACCGCGTTCGCCGTCCTGCGCCGCACGCGATTCGACGGCGCCGCGCCGCCCGAGGAGTTCCTGCTCGCCGCGATCGGGCTGCTGTTCGGCATCGCGGGCGGGCTGCACCAGGCCGCGGCCGCGTTCGGCGTCCTGCCCGAGCCGCTGCCGCGTTTCGGAGTGCGGCTGGTCTCGCGCGGCATGGTCCTGGCGGTCGTGCTCGGGCTGGGCGGGCTGCTCGTGCCCACGTTCGCCATGATCAAGGACCCGTTGCGCATCGTCGGCATCGCGCGCGCCGGACAGCGAGGCCCGCGCCGCGTGTACGTGCTCGTGATCGCGGCGCTGCTCGCGGCCTCGTTCCAGGCCGAAGCGCAGCACCTGCCGTCGCTGGGCGGCTGGCTGCGCGCGGCCGCCGGCATCGCCAGCACGACGCTGTCCTGGAAGATCTGGAGCCGCCCGGGCCGTGGCGGCGCGCTGACGTGGGCGCTGTGGCTGTCGGGCTGGGGAATCGCGCTCGGGCTGCTGGCGGCCGCCATCTGGCCGCAGCACGAAATCTCCGCCTATCACGTCGTGTTCATCGGCGGCTACGGCCTGCTCACCATGGCGATCGGAACCCGGGTCGTGGTGACGCACGGCGGGCACGATCACGGCGAAGAAGCCCGGGTGCTGCGCTGGGCGGGCGTCGCGCTTCTCGGCGTCGCGCTGGCGGCACGGCTCCTGGGCGGAGACGTGGACCCCTCGCGCTCGCACGCGCTGGCCGGAGCCGCCGGGGCATGGGTGCTCGCGTGGTCGCTGTGGCTTTCGGGCGCGCTGCCGCGCGCGCTGCGCACGCGAAAGAAGCCTGCGGGGCTCGTGGGCATGCCCGTCCGCAAGCAGAGCTGACGCTCAGCTGCGCCCGAACTCGTCCTTCATGGCGGGATCCTCGGCGTGGTGCTTGATCACGCGGGCTTCCGCGATGAACACGACCTCCTCGGCCACGTTGGTGGCGAGGTCGCCGATGCGCTCGAGGTTGCGCCCCACCAGCACGAGCGCCATCGAGGCTTCGATGACCGCGGGATCGTTGATCATGCGGGCGAGCAGTTCCGCGAACAGCTGCCGGTTGAGCGCGTCCACCTCGTCGTCGCGCCGCACCAGGGCGCGCGCCTCATCCGCGTCGCGGCGCACGAACGCGTCGAGCGCCTCGCGAAGCATGCCGATGGCCTTTTCGGCCAGCTCGGGCAGGTCGGTCGCCGGGCGCATGGGAGGAAGCGACACCAGCGTCTTGGCGCAGCCGGCGATGTTGACCGCGTGGTCGCCCACGCGCTCGAGGTCGTTGGAGATCTTGAGCGCGGACGTGATCAGGCGCAGGTCGCGGGCGAGCGGCTGCTGGAGCGCCAGCAGCTCGATGCAGCGCTCCTCGATGTCCATCTCCATGCGGTCGATCACGCGGTCGTCGCGGAACACCTCCTCCGCCAGGGAGGTGTCGCGGCGCTGGAGCGCCTCGACCGCCTTGCGGATGATGGATTCCACGCGCCCGCTCATCAGCAGGAGCTGGTCGTTCAGCTCGTTCACTCGTTCTTCGAAATGCCGGCTCATGGCTCCCCGGATCAGCCGAATCGGCCCGTGATGTAATCCTCGGTCAGCTTCTTGTGCGGGCTGGTGAACAGCTGGCGCGTGTCGCCGAACTCGACCAGCTCGCCCTGCATCATGAACGCCGTGCGGTCGGACACGCGCGCCGCCTGCTGCATGTTATGCGTGACCACGACGATCGTATAGCGGCTTTTCAGCTCGAGGATCAGCTCCTCGACGCGCGCAGTCGCCGTGGGGTCGAGCGCCGAGGCAGGCTCGTCCATGAGGAGCACCTCGGGCTCGATCGCCATCGAGCGCGCGATGCAGAGGCGCTGCTGCTGTCCGCCCGAGAGCGCCATGGCGGAGTGATCGAGCCGGTCCTTGACCTCGTCCCACAGCGCGGCGCGCCGGAGGCTGTCCTCGGCCCGCACCTCGAGTTCGCCGCGGTCCTTGACCCCGAGCAGGCGCAGCCCGAAGACCACATTCTCGAAGATGGACTTGGGAAAAGGGTTCGGGCGCTGGAACACCATGCCCACGCGGCGGCGCAGGTCCACCACGTCGGTGTCGCGCGCCAGCACGTTCAGTTCCGAAATGCGCAGCTCGCCGGTCACCCGCACGTTCGGGATCAGGTCGTTCATGCGGTTGAACGAGCGCAACAGCGTGCTCTTGCCGCAGCCCGACGGCCCGATGATCGCGGTCACGGTGCGTGCGGGGATCTCGAGAGAGACGCCCTTGAGCGCTTCGTTGCTTCCGTAGAACAGATGGAAGTCACGGGCCACCAGATGCGGTGGCGACGCCTGCGGAGGAGTCGCGGCGGGATCCGTGGCCGGAGCGTCGGCCAGCCGCGTGCGGATGGTGGGAACGTCGGTGACCAAAGTCAGGACCTCCCGGCGAGGTTGGCGCGCAGCCGTGCGCGCAGCAGCATCGCGGTCAGGTTGAGCAGCAGCGTCATCAGCAACAGCACGAGCACCGTGCCGTACAGCAGAGGCTTCGTGGCGTCCACGTCGGGAGACTGGGTCGCCAGCACGAAGACGTGGTAGCCCAGCTCCATGAACTGGTCGGTGGGCGACGTGGGAAGGTACGGCAGGAAGTAGGCGGCGCCCGTGAACAGGATGGGGGCGACCTCGCCGGCGCCGCGCGAAACCGAAAGAATGGCGCCGGTCAGGATGCCCGGCATGGCCTGCGGCAGCAGCACGTGGCGGATGGTCTGCCAGCGCGTCGCGCCCAGCGCGAGCGAGGCCTCGCGCATCTCGCGCGGCACCGCGCGCAGCGACTCCTCGGTGGTGACGATCACGACCGGCAGGTTGAGCAGCGCCAGCGTGAGCGACGCCCAGATCAGGGCCGGTTGGCCCCACGTGACGTCCAGCCCGAGCGCGCGATCCATCTGCATGCCCACGAACTGCACGAAGAACCCGAGTCCGAAGAGCCCGAACACGATGCTCGGAACGCCGGCCAGGTTGTGGACCGAGAAGCGCACCGCTCGCGTGAACGGCGCGTCGGGATTGGCGTACTCGTTCAGGTAGATCGCCGCGCCGACGCCGAAGGGCACGAGCGCGAACGTCATCAGCACCACCAGCAGCAGGCTGCCGTAGATCGCCGGCCAGATGCCGCCCTCGGTCATGCCCTGGCGCGGCACGCCGGAGAGGAACTCCCACGTGACGGTCTGCCAGCCGTGCACCACCACGTCGCCGATGATCAGCGCCGTCATGAGCACGATGAGAAGCGCGGCGAAGCCCGACAGCAGCGTGAACGCGCGGCCGGGCGCGTCGCTGGGGCGCACGGCGGGAAGCGGCGCCACCTTCTGCCCGAGGATCACGGCGCTCATGCGCCCGCCAGCCGGCGGCGAAGCCGGTCCACGAGCAGGCCGGCCGCCACGTTGATGACGAACGTGATCAGGAACAGCAGCGCGCCGAGGAAGAACAGCACCGAATAGTGCGGGCTGCCCACGACCACTTCGGCCAGTTCGGCCGCGATCGTGGCGCTGAGCGTGCGGGCGGAATCGAAGACGCTGGCCGTGCCGAGCGCGGCGTTGCCGGACGCCATGAGCACGATCATGGTCTCCCCCGTCGCGCGCGCCAGGCCCAGCAGCACGCCGGCGGCGACGCCCGCGGAGGCGGCGGGCAGCGTCACGCGCCACGCGGTCTGCCAGCGCGACGCGCCCAGCGCGAGCGAGGCCTCGCGATAGCTCTTGGGCACCGCGCGCAGCGCGTCCTCGCACACGGTGAACACGGTGGGCAGCACGCCGAGGCTGAGCGCGAGCCCGGCGTTGAGCGCGTTCAGGCGCACGGGGGAGCCCGTCACCGACTGGATCCACGACGCCATCACCATGAGGGCGAAGAACCCCAGGACGACCGACGGGATGCCCGCGAGCATCTCGATGGTGGGCTTGAGGATCTCGCGCAGGCGCGGCGACGCGAACTCCGAGGCGAACAGCGCCGCGAGCACGGCTACCGGCACCGAGAAGACCATGGCCACGGCGACGATCTTGAACGTGCCGATCAGGATGGGAATGATGCCGTACTTGGGGTGATCGCTCACCGGCTGCCAGTTGGGCACGGTGAAGAACCCGCCAAACGTCGCCTCGCGCTGGGTTTCGGCGCTCGTGAAGATGGGCAGCGCCTCGCGGAACACGAAGATCATGATCAGCAGCAGCCCCGCGACCGCGCTGAACGCGCACGCGCGCAGCACCCACGCGATGAACTCCTCGCGCAGGCGCTGCATGCGGCGGTGCCGGGCCATGTTCACGCCCGGGCGGATCGGAAGCGGGGTCACGAAGCGCGCTCCTACTTGAGCGGGTAGTAGCCGACGTCCACCGCCAGCTTCTGGCCGGCCGGCGACAGCACCCACGCGAGGAACTTCTTCACGTCGCCCTGCGCGGGCTTGCGCAGGTAATAGTAGAGGTAGCGCGTGAGCGGGTACGAGCCGTCGTGCACGGTGGCGGCCGTCGGCATGATCGCCGGGGACTTGGCGTCCTTGCGAACGGCGCAGTCGCGCACGCCCTTGGTGTAGGCGGCGCCGCCGTAGCCGATGCCGTTGGGATCGCGCGAGACGGCGTTCACCACGGCGGCGGTGCCGGGCAGCGTCTGGCAGCTGGCGGCGAAGTCGCGGCCGGCGAGCACGTTGTCCTTGAAGAAGCCGTACGTGCCCGAGCTGTTCTCGCGGCCGTACAGGATGATCGTCGCGTCGCGCCCGCCGACCTGCTTCCAGTTGGTGATCGTGCCCGTGTAGATGCCCTTGAGCTGCTCGATCGTGAGGTCCTTGACCGGGTTGCTCTCGTGCAGGAACACGCTGAGCCCGTCCTTGGCCACCGGCACCTCGACACCCATGGTCTGGTAGCGGTCGCGCAGTTTGAGCTTTTCGTCCTGCTTCATCGGGCGGGACGACTGGCAGATGTCCGTGGTGCCGTTGATGAGCGCCGCGATGCCGGTGCCGGAGCCGCCGCCCGTGACCTGCACGATCTGGCCGGCGTTCTGGTTCATGTACTGCTCGGCCCAGCGCTGGCCGAGAATGACCATCGTGTCCGAGCCCTTCACCGTGATGCCCCGGCCCGCGAAGGCCGCCTGCGCCGAGACGAGGAACGTCAGGACGAGCAGGATCGATGCGAAACCTTTGCGCTTCATGGTCGCCTCCTAGAACTTGTGCTGGACCTGCAGCGTCCAGAGGTTGTCTTGGGGATCGGTCCACTTCGAACCCGTGCGTGCCTCCGTACGGATGGCGTCGTACGACAGGGTCACGCGCGTGAAACCGTCGAAGAACCAGTTCGCGCCCGCGCTCCAGCGCGAGTACTGGTCGTGATCCGCGTCGGCGTTGGGATCCCAGGTGTCCCAGCGCACCACGCCCTGGGCGCGGTCGCCCACGTTCTGCACCCACATGAGATAGCCGCCGCTCGCGTCGGTCGCGAGATGGCCGGCGTTCGCCCCGGCCTTGAGCAGCCGCACCGGATTGCCCGTGGCCGGCGCCACGACCAGCGCCTTGACCGAGTCGGAGTTGATCTCGTGCGCCAGGAACCACTCGGCGCGAACCGTTCCGCCGCCCAGCGCGGGCATCGAGTAATACGCCTGCACGTCGAGCCCGAAGCGCTCCTTGTCCGTCATCACGTCCGCGCCGGTGAGCGGCACGATGTTGCGGCCGAAGTAGTACGAGCCCGCGACGTCGAAGACGCCCTGGGACCAGCGTACGCGGCCGAGGAAGTCCTTGCCGCGAGTCGGGTCGGTCGTGGGAAAGTCGGCGCTGTTCACTCCGCCGCCGTTGAACAGTCCCACCGTCGTCTGCAGGCGGGGCGTCCACTGCGAGACGACCTTGACGCCGCGGTCGCGCTCGCCGCTGAAGAGCACGTTCTCGGCCCGCGAGCGTTCGGGCAGCTCGCGAGCGCTCGAGGAACGCTCGATCTCGTAGCCGAACGGGATGTTGAACTGGCCGATCGTCAGCTGGTGGTCGTGCAGCGGCGTCCACGGATCGAGCAGCGTCACGTACGCCTCGAGCAGGCGCATCGTGCGGTCCGCGCCGCCGTCCACGTACACCACCGCCTGGCTCAGGGCGCCCGTGTCGTACGTCATCTTGAGCCGCGCGCGGCGAACGTGGAAACGGTTCAGGTTGGCCGTCGTGACCGCGTAGGGGCTGCCCGCCACCTTGACGCTGTCGCTCGAAGCCTCGCCGTTCTCGACGCGCGCCTGGACGTAACCCGAGAACTTGATCTTCTTCAGCTTCTCGAGATCACCCGTCATGCTCTGGATCTGCTCGGTGTAGCCCTCGAGCACGCGAAGCAGCTGGGCGTGGGTCACATGGGCGGTGTCGGCCTCGGAGACCGACTCCTCCTGGGCGGCCGCGGGCGAAACCAGGGAACAGAGCAGCAACAAGCCCGCGGCGAACGTGGATCCGGACATCCACTTCATCGAATCGCCTCCGAAACGTGGAATCGTGTGTGCGAGAGAACTTCTCAGAACGCCGGCTCGCGCTTGCGGCGCGTGTCGATCGAGCGGCGCCGGGCGTCCGCCAGCACGGCGTCGTAGCCGATGCCGGCCGCGTGCAGCGCGGCGGCCCAGCTGCCGTGGT
>JADLGX010000112.1 GCA_020849095.1 Candidatus Eiseniibacteriota bacterium | reverse complement strand
CCCCCGGCGCCGCCCAAGCCGGCGGTCTAGGTCCGCGGTGCGCCCGCTTCCGCTGCTGCTCGCCGTCCTGCTGCTGGCGCTCGCGTTCGTGTGCGTGCGCATGGGGCTGTGGCAGCACGGACGCTGGCAGGAGCGGCGCGCGGCCAACGCCACGCAGGCCGCGGCGCTCGCGGCCTCGCCCGTGCCCCTGTCCCGCGGCGCCGAACTGGCCACGCGGGTGGGCCGCAAGGTGGAAGCCGTGGGCGAGTACGACAGCACGCGCCACGTCCTGCTCTCGCGCGAAAGCGCGCGCGGCGAGATGGGCGTGCAGGTGCTCACCCCGCTGCGACTGGCCGGAGGGGGTGAGGTGCTGGTGGACCGCGGCTGGATCGCCGCCGACAGCGCGGCCGCCGTTCATCCCTCCGCGTTCACGATGCGGGGCGAGCAGCGGGTCGTGGCGCTGGCGCAGGCGCTGCCGCCGCACGCCTCCAACCTGCCGTGGGTGCGGCTGGACTCCGCGGCTCCCGAGCGCTGGAGCACCATGGACGTGGGCGGGGATTCGCTCTCCGCGCGCCTCGCCGGTGTGGACACGCGCGTGATGCTGCACGCGCTGCCGGACGCCGCGAGCGCGCCGCTGTCGCGCGGGATGCCCGCGCCGTTCGACGAGCGCGCGAACCTCTCGTACGCGGTGCAGTGGGCGCTGTTCACGCTGGCCGCGCTGGCCGGGGCCGCGTTCGTGCTCACCCGCAGGCCGCGGACGGGGTCGTGATCGCGCCCCGCCGCCGCCGTTCGGAAGCGTCGCGGCGCCGTTCACCGACTGCGGGGCGCCATTCACCGAAAGCCGCGCGAACGGGCCTTGCGCGAGCCGTAACTTCCTGTGCGTGGCCGCTGGAGCGAGCGTCATCGGGATGAGCGCGAGCGGCCGCAAGGAGGAGCGAAGATGTCCAGAGACAGGGGCGATGAAAGCCGGTGGGGCGGGCTCGCCTGGGGGCTGATGCTCATCACGCTCGGTGTGGCGTTCCTGGCCCAGCGCCAGGGATTCCTGCCCTGGGACGTGTTCCGCCACTGGTGGCCCGCGATCGTGGTGACCATGGGGCTCATCGAGGTCCTCGGCGCGCGCACGGCCAAGAAGCTGGGCTCGGGCGTCACGATGATGCTCATGGGCGGCTACTTCTTCGTGTCGGTGTTGGAGTACCGGGGGCTCGACTGGTCGAACAGCTGGCCGCTCGCCCTGGTCGCCATCGGCGCCGGCATGGTGGTCGAGACCGTCGCCGCAGGCTTCATGCCCCGCGGCAAGGACGACTGCGGGCCGCGGCGGGAGCAGGACGATGAGTAACGCCATGCCCGCCGTCCGCCGCGAGTCGCCGTGGCGCCGTGTGCGCGAATGCGTGTTCGCGCTCTGCACGCTGTGGCTTCTCGTCCAGAACACCGTGCTGCTCGTGGTCGTGTTCCAGCGCCGTCCGGACTCGATCGCCCTGGCCTTCGAGGCGCTGCAGAAGGCGCTCGTCCTGATGACGCCGTTGTGGGTGCTGCCTGCCGCCGGCCTCTGCGGTCTCGCTCTCACCACTTACCTGGCCCGAGGGGCCGCCGCCGATCCGGGTGCGGACAACTGGGAGATGCAACATGGAAGATCGCGATAGGGAGCCCCGCACGGCCGTGTACGGCTCGGGATTCAGCTCGAGCGGTGGCCGTCAGCTCGGCGGCCGGATGATCTTCGGCATCGTGATGACCACGCTCGGCGTGCTGTGGACGCTCGACAACCTCGGCGTGCTCGACGCCTCCAAGGTCACGCACTGGTGGCCGGCGGCCCTGGTGCTGTTCGGGCTCATGAAGCTCACCGGCATCGGCGCGGACAAGGCGCTGGTTCCGGGCATCATCTTCACCGCGGGCGGCAGCCTGTTGCTGCTGGCGCGGCTCAACCTGATCGACTTCAGCGTCAGCGACGCATTCCCTCTGGCGCTGGTCGCCATCGGCATCGGCATCGTCTACCGCAGCATGCGCGGGCCGGAGGCCGCCGGCAACAGCGACGACGACTCGTTCGTGCGCTCGTTCGCGCTCATGGGCGGCGTCACGCGGCGCAACCGGTCCGAGGCGTTCCGCGGCGGCGACCTGTCCGCCATGATGGGCGGCGTCGAACTGGACCTGCGCGAGGCGCAGCTGGCCGACGGCCGCGCGGTGGTCGAAGTGTTCGTCATGTGGGGCGGCATCGAGATCGTCGTGCCTCCGGACTGGCGCGTCGAGAGCGAGGTCACGCCGATCATGGCGGGCTTCGAGGACAACACGCGGCTGATGCCGGGCGGCGAGGTGGCGGGCACGCTCGTCGTGCGCGGGTTCGGTGTGATGGGCGGCATCGAGGTGAAGAACCACAAGGACGACCGCGAGGCGGGCGTCCGGATCCGCCGCATGGGCATCAACACCGACACGGAACCGGCGCGCGGCGCTTCGCCGAAGGACGCGTCGGGATGGCCGGGCTCCGACGACGACAAGCCGCGGCCGGTGAACTGACATGCATCCGCTCTTCACCCGGCGCGCCTGGCTGGGAGCCTTCGTCCTGGCGTGGCTCCTGGCGGGCGTGCTGCTGGCCGAGTTCCTGCGGCTCGTCTCGCCGCAGTCGGTGACCCACGCGCACGCGTTCGCGGTGCCCGCCATGCTGGCCTGCGGGTTCGTGATGCTCTCGGCGTGGTGGGTGTGCCGCGCCCATCCGCTGGGCGACCTCCCGGCGCATCGGGTTCTGGGCGTGCAGCTGGGAGCGGCGCTGCAGGCGAGCGCCGCGTGGGCGGTGATGAGCATGCTGTGGGAGATCGCGCTCACACGCCTGGGCGACAGCGTCGTGGTGCGCGCCGACATCCTGCGCAACCTGGGCGTGCTGTTCGCGCTGGGCATTCCGCTGTACCTGCTCTCGGCGATCGTTCACTACCTGTTCCTGGTGTTCGAGGCCTCGCACGACGCCCAGCGGCGAGTGCTCGAATCGCAGGTGACCGCGGGCGAGGCCGAAGTGCGCGCGTTGCGCGCCCAGCTGAACCCCCACTTCCTCTTCAACAGCCTCAACTCGATCAACTCGCTCATCGGCTCCGATCCCGAAGGCGCGCGCAGCATGTGCGAGCGGCTCGGCGACTTCCTGCGCCGCACGCTCACGCTGGCCGCCCGCGACACGGTGACGCTGGCGGAGGAGCTCGAGCTGGTGGACCGCTATCTGTCGATCGAGCAGGTGCGCTTCGGTGAACGGCTGGGAGTGGAGCGCCACATCGATCCGGCCGCGCGCGAGTGCCGCGTGCCGCCGCTGCTGCTTCAGCCGCTGGTCGAGAACGCCATCAAGCACGGTGTGGCCGGCCGGCTCGAGGGCGGAGTCATCCGCATCGACGTGCGCCGGGACGACACGCGCCTCGGCATCGTGGTGGAGAACCCCGTGGATCCCGACGCGCCCGCGCAGACCGGCACGGGCGTGGGACTGGACAACGTGCGCCGCCGGCTCGATGCCTTCGGCGCCGAAGAGGGCCGGCTCGACGCCGTGCGCGAGCCCGGCCGGTTCCGCGTGCTGCTCACGCTGCCGGCGCGCGAACCGCTCGCAAAGGAGATCTGACATGGCCGACGGACGACCGCTGCGCGCGCTCATCGTGGACGACGAGGCGCCGGCGCGCTCGCTGGTGCGCGAGTACCTGGGGGCGCACGCCGACATCGAGGTGGTGGGCGAGTGCGCCAACGGGTTCGAAGCGGTGAAGGCGGTGAGCGAGCACGCGCCCGACCTGGTGTTCCTGGACGTGCAGATGCCCAAGCTCACCGGTTTCGAGGTGCTCGAACTGCTCGAGCCCCGGCCCGCCGTGGTGTTCTGCACCGCCTACGACGAGTTCGCGCTCAAGGCGTTCGAGGTGCACGCGGTGGACTACCTGCTCAAGCCGTTCGGGCGCGAGCGGCTCGCCGAGGCGCTCAACCGCGTGCGCGAACGGCTGGCCGCCGGCGCGGCGGCCGGTGCCGCGCCCTCCGCGCCGGCGGCGCCCAGTCCCTCGCAGCTGTCCGCTGCCGCGCGGCCTCCGGGCCAGCACACCGAGCGCCTCATGGTGCGTGACGGCGCGCGCGTGCACGTGATTCCCGCCGACAAGCTGGACTACGCCGAGGCGCAGGACGACTACGTGGCGATCCACGCCGAAGGCAAGTCGTGGCTCAAGCACCAGACGCTCGCCGAGCTGGAGGAAGTGCTCGATCCCTCGCGCTTCGT
>JADLGX010000111.1 GCA_020849095.1 Candidatus Eiseniibacteriota bacterium | reverse complement strand
TGACGGATACAGCATGCGCCCGGCCACATAAGTGTGTAAAGCCGCAGGCCCGCCCCCGGCCGGTCGGCCGGTGCCGGAACGGTCAATTCACGTCGCGGTGGTCCTGCGGATCGAGGGCGTCACGCAGCCCGTCGCCCAGAAAGTTGAACGCCAGCAGGGTCAGCGACAGCGCCAGCCCGGGAAACAGGACGAGCCACGGGAAGATCGCCAGCACCCGGGCCCCGTCCGAGACCAGCGTGCCCCACGACGCCCCGGGGGGCTGCACCCCCAGCCCGAGGAACGACAGGAACGCCTCCTGCAGGATCACCGCCGGCACCGTGAGCGTGGTGTACACGATCACCGGGCCCAGCGTGTTGGGCACCAGGTGCCGAAAGATGATCGCCGCGTCCGAGGCCCCCAGCGCGCGGGCGGCCTCGATGAACGTCTGGCCCTTCAGTGACAGCACCTGGCCGCGGACGATGCGCGCCATGGTGAGCCACTGCACCAGCCCCAGCGCCACGAACAGCATCACGAGAGAGCGCTCGAAGAACACCAGCAGCAGGATGACCAGGAAGATGTAGGGGAGCGAGTAGAGCACGTCCACCACGCGCATCATGCCCTCGTCCACGCGCCCGCCGAAGTAGCCCGCCACCGCGCCCCACGTGACGCCGATGACCAGGCTCACCAGCGTGCCGACGAGCCCCACGAGCATCGAGATGCGCCCGCCGTACATGACGCGCGCGAACATGTCGCGCCCCAGATCGTCGGTGCCGAACAGGTGCGCCCAAGACGGCGGCGTGGCGCCCAGCGCCAGATCCTGGATCGTCGGGTCCTGCACCAGCGGCAGCATCGGGGCGAGCAGCGCGACCGTGCACATGAACGCCAGGAACGCGCCCGAGGCCACCGCCGCGCGGTTGCGGCGCAGGCGGCGCCACGAGTCGCTCCACAGGCTGCGCGGGGCGCCGGCTCGCTCTTCGGCGAGCACGGTGGCGGGAGGATTCAGGCCCACGCTCACGACAGCTCCACGCGCGGGTCGAGCCGCGTGTACAGGAAGTCCACGAGCAGGTTGAGCAGCATGAGGAACGTGGCGTAGAACAGCACGATGCCCAGCACCAGCGTGTAGTCGCGGTTGAACGCGCCGTTGACCAGGTGCCGCCCCAGCCCGGGCACGGCGAAGATCTGCTCCACCACGATCGAGCCCATGATGATGCGCGCCGCGGCCGGGCCCAGGTACGACACCACCGGCAGCACGCCCAGCCGCATGGCGTGACGCACGACGACCGCGCGTTCGGGCAGCCCCTTGGCGCGCGCGGTGCGGATGAAGTCCTGGCGCAGCACCTCGAGCATGCCGGCGCGCGTGAGCCGCGCAATGTAGGCCACGTACGCCACGCTCAGCGTGAGCACGGGCAGCACGCGGCTCGACGGTCCGGTCCACAGCGCGGGCGGGAACCAGTACAGCCCCAGCGACAGCGTCAGCACGAGCAGCGGCCCCAGCACGAAGCTGGGAACCGACACGCCGGCCAGCGCCACGGTCATGGCCACGTGGTCGGCGGCTTTGTTCTGCTGCACGGCCGCGATCACGCCGATGGGCACGCCCAGCAGGGTCGCCAGCAGTAGCGCCCAGCCGCCCAGTTCGGCCGACACCTTGAAGCCCTCGACGATGATGTCGCGCACCTGGCGCTGCGGGTACTTGTACGACGGCCCGAAGTCGCCCATCGCCGCGTGAGAGATGAACCGCACGTACTGGGTGAACAGCGGCTGGTCGAGCCCGTAGTTGCGGTTCAGCTGCTCGAGCGCGGCCTTCGGGATCTCCTTTTCGGAGAGGAACGGCCCTCCGGGCGCGAGCCGCACCATGAAGAACGTGAGCGTGCCGATGACCAGCAGCGTCGGCACGATCAGCAGCACCCGGCGAACGAGGAACGTGAGCATGGGTCAGCGCTCCCGGTCCGCGATGGGTTCGTGCTGGCGCCACTCGCGGTCGATCCACACGTGCGTCAGCGGATGGCGGTCGAGCGCGGTGTGGAAGATGCCCTTCACGTACGGCTTGATCAGCTCGTGCGTGGAGTAGTGGTAGACCGGCAGGAACGGGCTCGAGGCCAGCGCGCGCTCCTCGGCCCGGCGCAGCAGCGCAAAGCGCCGCTCGGGGTCCAGTTCGCGGCGGGCATCGCGCAGCAGCTGGTCGTACACGGGATCGCTCCAGCCGGTGCGGTTGTTGCCGCCGCCCGTGACCAGCATGCCCAGGAACGAGCTGGGGTCGAGGTAGTCCCCGATCCACGAGCGGCGCGCCACGTCGTACTGCAGCGCGGTCGTGGCCTGCATGAACGCCGCCCACTCCTGGTTCTGCAGCTCGACCGGCACGTTCAGCTCGCGCTTCCACATGGCCTGGATGGCTTCGGCGATGCGGCGGTGGTCCTCGCTGGTGTTGAACAGGATCGTGAAGCGCGGGAAGCCCTTGCCGCCGGGAAACCCCGCCGCCGCCAGTTCGGCGCGCGCCGACTCCGGCGCGAACGGCACCTGCGCGGGCCCTTCGTAGCCGGGGTAGCCGCTCGGCGTGATTCGCCCCCATGCGCGGCGCGTGCCGTGCAGCAGGTCGCGCGTGATGGCTTCGCGGTCGATGGCCATGTTGAGCGCGCGGCGCACGCGCGGATCGTCGAACGGCTTGCGCGTCACGTTGACGCCGTAGAAGTACGTGGCCTGGAACTCGCCCGTCACGTAGTCGGCGTAGCCGCGCACGTAGGGCAGGAACGGTGAGGGAATGTTGCCGCTCGGGTTCCAGTCGATCATGCCGGCCTTGTAAAGGTTGGTGGACGTGTTCAGGTCATCCACCGACAGCGCCTCGATGCCGTCCAGCCGGACGTTGGCGGCGTCCCAGTACGTGGGGCTCTTGGTGAACACGAACTTCTCGTTCTGCCGGTGGCTCTTCAGCCGGAATGGCCCGTTGCTCACCAGGTGTTCGGGGCGGGTCCAGTTGGCGCCGAAGCGCTCGATGCACGCGCGCGGCACCGGCAGGAACGTGTAGTACGAGGTGAGGAACAGGAAGTACGGCGTGGGCTCGGCCAGCCGCACCACCAGCGTGCTGTCGTCGGGAGCGGCGACGCCCACCTGTGTGGAGTCGGCCAGCTGGCCCTTGTTGAACTCCTCGGCGTGGGCGATCGCGTACAGGAGCGCCGCCGAGCGCGACGCGGTGGCGGGCGAGAGCACGCGGCGCCACGAGTACACGAAGTCGTGCGCGGTGACCGGCGAGCCGTCGGTCCACGCCAGGCCCGGGCGCAGGTGAAACGTGTAGGTGAGCCCGTCGGCGCTCGTCTCCCAGCGGTAGGCCTGGCCGGGCACGGGCTCGAGTGTCTGCGGGTCGGAGCCCGTCAGTCCCTCGAACAGGATGCGCGCGATGATCCCGTCCGGCTGCCCCGACATGACCGAGGGATCCATCGTTTCGGGCTCGGCGCCGTTGTTGAAGCGCAGCACATTGGCGCGCGGCGGGCGGATGGAGCCGAACCAGCGCGCGTCGGCGCCGCGGTCCGCGGGCGGCCCGCACGAGCCGAGCGACCCGGCGGCGAGCAGCGCGGCGGCAAGGGCGAGCGTTGCCTTGGAGCCAAAGGAGGGCGTCACGGCGGCGGAAGATAGCAGAGGGGCGCGTTCCGGCCCTGCAAGATCGGCCCTCCGCGCCGCGCCCCGACTGGCGAGGGCCGTTCCGCTGGCGTTACATTGCCGTATGGCTCGTTCCAAGACTGCAGCACCCGCGCGCCCCGAGCGTGTCGCAAAGAAGACCCTCTCGCTGCCCTCCTCGGTCGGCGTGAATGTTCCCCGCACGGACGGACGCGACAAGGTCACCGGCGCCGCCCTGTACCTGGACGATCTGCGCGCTCCCGGCGTACTGCACGGCCGCACCGTGCGTTCGACTGTGGCGCACGCGCGCATCGTGAGCGTCACGCGCGACCCCGCGTTCGACTGGACCGGGTTCACGATCGTGGACCACCGCGACATTCCGGGCGAGAACTGCGTCGCCGTGATCGAGCGCGACCAGCCCATGCTGGCATCCGACCTCGTGCGCCACGTGGACGAGCCCATATTGCTGCTCGCGCACGAGGACGCCGAGCGCGTCGAGGCGGCGCTAGCCGCCGTGCACATCGAATACGAGCCGCTCACCTCCGCGCTCAACCTGGAGGAGGGGCTCGCGCTCAAGGCGCTGGTGCGGGGCGAGGACAACCTCTTCAAGAGCATTCGCATCGAGCGCGGCGACCTGGGCGCGGCATTCGCGCGCGCCGATCGCGTGATCGAGGCCGAGTACCGCTGCGGGCACCAGGAGCAGCTGTACATCGAGAACAACGCCATGCTCGCCGAACGCACGCCGGACGGCGGCATCCACGTGCGCGGCTCGCTGCAGTGCCCCTACTACGTGCACGGCGCCATGCAGGTGCTGCTCGGCCTGCCGCCCGAAAAGGTGCGGATCGAGCAGACCACGACCGGCGGCGGGTTCGGCGGCAAGGAAGACTACCCGTCGGTGATCGGTGGTCACGCCGCGCTGCTGGCGTGGAAGAGCGGCCGCCCGGTGAAGATCGTGTACGACCGGCTCGAAGACCTCGCCTCCACCACCAAGCGCCATCCGGCGCGCGTGCGCATCCGCACGGGCGTGATGAACGACGGCACGCTGGTCGCGCTCGACTGCGACGTGGTGATGGACGGCGGCGCGTACCTGACGCTGACTCCCGTGGTGCTGTCGCGCGGCGCGATTCACGCCGGCGGCTGCTACCGCTGGGAGGCCTCGCGCATCCTGGCGCGCGCGGTGGCCACGAACACGCCGCCCAACGGCGCGTTCCGCGGCTTCGGCGCCCCGCAGACGCTGTTCGCGATCGAGTCGCACATGGACCGCATCGCCGCCGAACTGGGCATGGACCCGCTCGCGCTGCGCCGCAAGAACGCGGTCCGGCTGGGCGACGTCACCCCGACCGGGCAGATCCTCAAGGAGAGCGTGGGCTCGCACGATGTGCTCGAGCGAACCGCCAAGCGCGCCAAGTACGCCGAGAAGCGCGCGCGCTACGAGCGCGAGAACGCCGCCGCCGAAGCGGCCGAGCATGCGGGCAAGGTGGCAAAGGGCGGGCGGCGGCTGCGCCGCGGCATCGGCATGGCGCTGGCCATGCATGGCGCCGGCTTCACCGGCAGCGGCGAGTCCAAGCTCAACTCGCTCGCCGCGCTCGACCTGACGCCGGACGGCCGTCCGTGCGTGCGCATCGCCAACACCGAGATCGGGCAGGGCACCAACACCGTGTTCGCCCAGATCGTCGGCCAGGTGCTGGGCATTCCCGCCGAGCAGGTGGTGGTGCACGTGCCCGACACGTCGCAGGTGCCGGACAGCGGTCCGACCGTGGCCTCGCGCACGCTGATGGTGGTGGGCGGGCTCATCGAAAAGTGCGCGCTCCAGATGAAGCAGAAGCTCGAGCTGTACGCCGAGCACCCGATCGAGGGCGGCGCCGACTTTTCGAAGATCGCCCGGCGCTGGCTCAAGGAGCGCGGGCCGCTGCGGCTGGAACAGCGCTACGGCAAGCCGCCGGGCATCGAGTGGAACGACGACACCTACCAGGGCGACGCCTACGGCGTGTTTGCGTACGCGGCGATCGCGGTGGAGGTCGAGGTGGACCTGGACACCGCCGAGACCAAGCTGCTGCACGTGACCACGGCGCAGGACATCGGCAAGGCCATCCATCCCATCCTGTGCGCCGGACAGATCGAAGGCGGCACGCTGCAGGGACTGGGCTGGGCGCTGATGGAAGAGATCCGCCACAAGGACGGCAAGGTCTGGAACCACCAGCTGACCAACTACATCATTCCCACCTCGGCCGACGCGCCGCCCATCGACGTGGAGATCGTCGAGATTCCCTACGCCCACGGGCCGTGGGGAGCCAAGGGCGTGGGCGAGCTGCCCATGGACGTGCCCGCGCC
>JADLGX010000110.1 GCA_020849095.1 Candidatus Eiseniibacteriota bacterium | reverse complement strand
AGGTCGAGTTCGAGTTCTATTCGCAGGAAGACCTCGAGCGTTTGCTCGAGGCGTGGGGCGTGCTTTAGTCCCGCTCACCCTCTTCCCCCTCGGAGACCGCCGCGATGATGAAGTTCCGCCAGCGCCAACCGCAGGACGAAACACCGCCCCCCAACACGCTCATCGGGGTGAGCTCGAGCTTCCGGGGCACGCTCATGGTGACCGGCACCCTCCGGATCGATGGCGAGTTCGAGGGCGACATCCTCAACTGTGAGCGGCTCGAAATCGGCGAGCATGGCATCATGCGCGCCGACGTCGAGGTCCGCGAGGCCGTCATTCGTGGGCGTGTGCACGGCAATGTGCGCGCCATGTCCACGATCGAGATGAAGGCCGGCGCTCGCGTCGAAGGGGATGTGTCCGCCGTCAGCGTGGTGATGGAGCAGGGAGTCCACTTCGTCGGCCGCTGCACCATGCTCGAGACCGGGAGCGAGGCCGTCGAGATGACGAGCGACCCCCGCCGACCCTGAACTGCCACAGATAAATCGCCTCAACAATATGCTGTTCAACGGATAGCAGCATGTAGTGCTGCCACGACAGGGAGGATCATGAAGCGATTGATCGGGTTGTTCCTGCTGAGCGCACTCGTCCTGGGCGGATGCACCGACCAGGAGCGGAAGGCGTTCGAAGCCAAGTGCGATGCGCCGTTGCGAGAGCGTGTGACGGCTCTCGCCCAGAGTGGTCCCAGCGATGTGGTCGATGTGCTCGGCAAGACCGCGGGGCCCATCGACGATGCGCGGCGAAGCAAGCTCACCGGCGCCGGGGCGGAACTCGGAACCGTGACCGGAGAGCTGTTCACCGCGCGCATCCCCGCCGCCGCCGTCGCGCGCGTCGCGGCCATCGATTTCGTGATCAGCCTGCAGCTCGCGCAGGTTCGCGACCCGCAGTAGCCGTGATCGCACCCTCGGGAGGAACGAACATGCTCCGTCGTCATGGTCATTGGTGGCTCGCGGCCATCCTCACTTTGCCCTTCGCGCCGACGGCCGAGGCGCGCAACGCGAGCGTCGCGGTCACTCCGCTCGCCGTGCGTTCAGCCGGAACGCTCGATGCCCGGATGGACGCGCCGCTGCGCCTGCTCGTCGAACGCGCACGCCTTTCCACGTCGAGCGCATCGGCGCTCGAATCGCTGCGCTCCCCGCTCTCCCCGTTCACGCTGCTGCCGGACGCGGCGGGCGAGGGACCCGAAACCTTCGTCTTCGCCCGGCTCGACGAACTCACGGGCGCTTCGGCCGTGGCGGCCGCCGGCGGAACGCTGATCCGGCAGAAGGGCGATCTCGCCATCGTGCGCATTCCTCTCGCGCGAGTGGAGTCGCTGGCCGGGCAGGGCGCCGTCCGTCATCTGGCCCTCTCGACGCAGTGGCGCTCCACGCTCGACTCGAGCCGCGCGCGCTCGCGGACCACCACCGTGCAGGCCGGAGGGGGCGGACTGCCGCAGGCCTATAAAGGTACGGGCGTCGTCGTCGGCGTCCTGGACAGCGGGCTCGACTACACGCACGCCGACTTCCGCACCGCCGGAAACCTGTCGCGCGTTCGCGGGCTGCTCGACTTCAGCCTCGGCACCGACGGCGCCGAGTGCCGGCCGGGTCAGCTCGACTCGCTCACCTGCCCCCAGATCGACGGATCTGGCGGACATGGCCACGGCACGCACGTGACCGGCATCGCCGCGGGTGGCGGACGGCGCAACGCCAGCTACGTCGGCATGGCGCCCGAAGCCGACATCGTGTTCGTGAAGGGCATTCGCGACGCGCAGAGCAACGGCGGCTTCACCGACGCCGACGTGGTGAACGGCACGGGGTACATCCTCGACAAGGCCGCATCGCTCGGCCGGGCCGCCGTGGTCAACCTGAGCCTCGGCGGAAACATGGGCGCGCACGACGGCACGTCGCTGCAGGAGCAGTTCCTCGACCAGTTCAGCGGCCCGGGCCGGGTGATCGTGGTCGCCGGCGGAAACTCGGGCGGCGAAACGATTCACGCCTCGTACACGGTGCAGGGCACCGACTTCAACAGCGCGCTGGAAACCGGAATGCTGCTCGGCGGACCGGTGACGGTCGTCGACATGTGGGCGCCCTCGACCACTACGATGAGCGTCGGCGTGGTCGCCTACAACGCGAACGACCTGGCGACGCCGGTCTTCGTGAGCAATGCCGCGGCGCCGGGCCAGCTTCTGCAGGGGCAGGCCACCGCCAATGGCGGCGCCACCATTCTCGCCGACATCGCCATCGACGCGCGCACGATTGCCGATCCCAACAACGGCGCGCGCAACGTGGTCGTCTCCATCGCGCAGGCCGCGGGCGGTATCGATCCCACCGCGCTGGTGTGGACCATCTACACGTTCGGCACGGGCACGTTCGACATGTGGGCGAACGGCGGCGCCGTGTTCTTCGACAACACCATCGTGGCGCCCAACTGGTATCGCGAAGGGGACAACGCCAAGACGATCGGCGTGCCCTCCACCGCCAAGCGCGTGATCTGCGTCGGCGCGCACACCAGCAAGACGAACTACGTGGACATCGACGGCGTTCCGCGGGTCAACGGCGGCACCCAGCTGGATACGGTGACCTACTTCAGCAGCCGCGGCCCGTCGCGCGACGGACGGCACCTTCCCAACTTCACCGCGCCGGGTTCGACGATCCTCTCCGCGCTGTCCAAGGACTACCCGGCCGCGCGCTCGAGCATCCTGCAGGGAGGCGGGCTCCAGCAGCAGCAGGGCACCAGCCAGGCCTCTCCGCACGTGGCTGGCATCGCCGCGCTGATGCTCCAGCGGAACCCCTCGCTCACGCCGGAAAACGTGCGCACCATTCTGCAGCAGACGGCGACCGTGGTTCCCGGCGCGGCGAGCGACATCCAGGGCGCCGGCCGGATCAACGCGCTTGCGGCGTTGCAGGGCACGCCCGATCCGCTGGCCTGCGTCATCCTGATGCCCAACGGCACGACGGTCCCCTGCGACCAGGTCGAGGACCTGTCGCTCGCGATGATGGCCTACCCCAATCCGTCGCAGAGCGGCATGCGGTTGAGCTTCTCGCTCTCCCAGCGCCAGCGTGTGCATCTGGCGGTGT
>JADLGX010000109.1 GCA_020849095.1 Candidatus Eiseniibacteriota bacterium | reverse complement strand
CCGAGCGGTTACTTGTACAGGCGCTTGATCGCTCCCCACGTGGTGGTGCGCGTGGGCACGACGTTCTCGGTGCTCAGCACGAGGTCGTCGAAGTACACGGGCACGTTGCCCAGGTCGAAGCGGAAGTTGTACACCCCCACGAAGCCGGTCAGCAGCGGATCGGTGGTGTCGAACACCGGGTTGCCCGCCGTCAGCTCGACGCCGTCGTACCAGAGCCGGAACTGGTTGGCGATGGCTTCCACCTTCAGGTGGTGCCACGTGTTCACGAGCGGAATGCCGCCCGGGATGGCCGGCCCGACGTAGCTGCGCAGCGTGGTCGGCGTCTGGTTCTGCAGCTTGCGGAAGATGAGCTGCGCCATGCCGGAATAGAGCACGAACTGGTAGCTCGACTTGAAGTTGTCACCCACGCTGGCGCGAAGAATGAGGCCACGGCGGGTGTTGCCGGCGCCCGTGAAGAACCAGCCTTCCCACGTGTAGTCCGCCTGGCCCTGGGGATCGATCGCCGACAGCGCGATGCCGCCGCTGTCCTGGATCGTGTTCGTGAGCACGCCGACCGTGTGGTCGCCGGACGGGTTCGACCACGCCGGATCCGACGGATCGAGCGTCATGCCCAGCAGGTTGCGGGGCGTGTCGTAGCCCGGCAGCCAGTTCAGCTGCGTGACGCCTCCGTTCACGTGTTCTTCGGCGATCACGGGGGCGACGACGGCAGAAGCCGAAGTCGCGAGCGAGGCCACCAGCATCAGGGCGGGCACCACCATCTTCACCAGTTTCATATGACATCTCCTCCGAGGAAGCTGAGCGCGATGCGCGTGAGTGATTGCTGCGAGGGAAAAATCGTTCAGCGGGCCAGCACCAGGCGCACCGCCGCGTTGGCCGGGTCGTCGGTGAGGCGCGCAAAGTAGACACCGGCGGGCATCGAGCGTCCCGACGCGTCGCGGCCGTTCCATTCGATGGAAGGCGCGTTCGCGATCGGCAGGCTCGTCACGCGGCGGCCGTCGATCGAATACACCTCGACGCGGCGGCCGGCAGCCGGCGGCAGCGACGAGGCGAACCGCACGCGGGAGGCCCCGAAGGCGGGATTGGGCGATGCCGTGAGCGACGCGCGGGCCGTGCCGCTCGTGCCGGCGGGAACGTCGAGCACGCTGGCGTTGACGCGCGCCTCCAGATAGGCGACCCGGCGCAGGATGTTGCCGGGCGAGGCGCCGCGATCGCCGATGAGCACGCAGCCCGCCTGGTCGGTCGCGCTGGCCTGGAACAGCAGGCGCAGCTTGCCGCCGGGATTGATGGTGGCGAGCGAGAAGAAGCGCTCGTCGGTGTTGGGCGTGTTGGTCAGGTTCTGCATGGCGCTCCACGCGCCGGCGCCGATCGCCGTGCTGGCCGCGATGTCGCCGTAGCCCGTGCCGGTGCAGATGCCCTCGAGGCCGGCGGGAATCGCGGTCGGGTCCACTTCCGCGTCGGTGTGGCGCGTCCACGCGACATAAGTTTCGGAGCCGTCCTGCGAGAAGCCGACCTGCGGCCAGTCCACGCTGATCGAGTTGAACCCGGCGAGCGGGCCGTTGAGAAGATTGTCCACGTCGTCATAGCGATCGGCGACGCCCGCCGGAACCTGGTACACGGTGTTGAGCCCGCGCGTGGGGCTCCAGTGACGGATGCGGCTGCGCCAGTCGTAGTACACGACCGTGCTGCCGCTCTTGCGCGCCTGCAGTTCGCTCCACACCACGTTCGGCGTCGTGTCCTGGTACGCCAGGTGGCAGTGCACGTACGGGCGGTACTGCGTCGAGGTGGAATCGGTCTTGATCACCTGCGAGTCGAGATAGTTGGTCAGGTTGCGCGTGGTGATCGTGCCCGGCATGAAAGAGCCGTTCGACGACTCGATCAGGTAGACATTGCCGCCGAAGTCGCCGACCGCGATGCCGACGCGGCCGTTGGAGGACGACGCCATGCTCGGGAACGCGGGGCGGCCGTCGCGGAACAACCCGGCGGGAATCGGAAAGCGCCAGTCCTGCCCCTGCCACGCGAAGCAGCTGTACGGCGTGCCCGTGGTGGGGAACCAGCTGGTCGCCAGCTGGATGGTCTCTTCGTACGTGCCGGTCACCGGCACCTCGCCCAGCAGCGTGTAGGCGCCGCCCGGGGTCACCGCCACCTGCGGGAACAGCACGCTGCTGCCCGCCGAGAACGGCGGCAGGTAGGCGGTCCACTGGTTCGTGTTCGCGGCGTCCTGCAGGTAGAACGTGCCGCGCAGGTCGCAGCTTTCCTCGTTGATGTGCTGCGCCACCACGGCGCGGCCGTTGGGCGCCAGAGTGAGCGAGCCGAAGCCGCCGAACTCCTCGGGAGCGGTGCAGCAGCCGAGCGCCGCCAGGTCGGGATCGGTCACCTTGCCCAGGTGGTGCCACGCGCCGGTCGCGTCGCGATAGGCGTAGCCCATGCCGCGCTGCGGGTAGGGCTGCGGAGCCGCCAGGTTGGGCGGGCAGACGTTGGCCAGCTCGCAGAAGTCGTCCTGCCAGGTGATGTGCACGCGGCCGTCGGCGCCCACTTCGATGTGGTGCCCCAACGAGCCCATGTCCTGCAGGTCGTAGTAAGTGGAATCGATCTGCACGGCGCCGGCCGGAAGCCCCACCGCCTGCACCTGCGCGGAAGAGGCAGAGGCCGGGCCCGTGGTGCGAGACACGAGGCCGGCCCGGCTGCCGGAGGGATCCGCGACGATGCGGCCGTTGACGTTCGCGCGCTCACGGGCGGCGGAGACTCCCGCGAGGGAAACCGAAAAAAGGCAAAGAGCCACCAGCAGAGGAGCACGCATGGTCAGCGATCCTTGGTCGGAGAGAGCCAGGGAAGCGCGACGTCACGACGGACGGACAACGTGACGGATCGGCCCGGCTCCGGAATGAAGCTCAGCGGTTCGTAGAACCGCGTGTTGGTCAGGTTGCGCACCGCCAACGTCCAGCGTGCGGCGAGTGCGGTCATGCCGGCTTCCGCGGAAGCCGTCCAGAACGCCGGGCGCGCGAGCACGTCTTCTCCACGGCTCGTGCGCGAGGCGTCGGTCCAGCGCACCCGGAACGCGACTGTGCCCAGAGGCACGAAGCGCGGCGCGGGGACGCGAACGTCGAACGTGGCGCGCGCGGCGCCCAGGTCGCTGATCGGCTCGCCCGTGTTGCGGTCGGTGCCGCGCGGGAACGCGACGGCGACGGACGGCTGCACGCGGCCGAAGCGCATGTCGGCCTGGGCCTCGACACCCTCGAGACGGGCGCGGTCGATGTTCTGGTTCTCGAACCGCGGCACGCCGAAGACGAGCGTGACGTAGCGGATGCTGATGAGGTCCTCGACGTCGGACCGGTAGGCCGAAATGCGCGCGCTGGTCAGCTTGCCGCCGAACGCCTCGCCCGTGCGCACGCCGACTTCGGTGGACAGCGACCGCTCGGGGCGCAGCGCCGGGTTTCCGAACACCATGAGGCCGCCGTGCACCAGCATGGTGACGTAGCGCTCCTCGAGGTTGGGCGCGCGGAAGTTGCTCGCGACGTGCACGTAAGGCGTGTACGCGCCGAACGCGCGGCCCAGGCCGGCCTCGCCGCTCACGCGCTCGTCGGTGATGTTCGACGCGGGCAGCGCGCTGAACGAGCTGGGCGACGTGCTCGAGTGCATGCGGTCCCAGCGCAGGCCGCCGTCGAGGCGGGCGCCCAGGTAGCGGACCGCGCCCGAGAGGCCGGCGCCCCACACGTCGCGGCGCGCGGGCGGAACATCCTCGGTGACGCGCGACTCGTGGTAGGTGACTTCGCCGAGCGTGTTGCGCACGGTCGAGTCGCCGTAGTTGGGACCCGTGGTGCTCTCGCGCCGCCACTCGCCGAACAGGCGGAAGTCGCCCATCGTGACGCTGGGCTGCACGCTCTTGGACCACATCGCAATGCGGCTGCGCGATTCGGCCTGCGCGGTGGACACCAGCCGGCCTCGCACGTAGCGCTCGTTGATCACGCTCTCGTCGTAGTGGGTGCGGAAGTGCTGCTGCACCAGGAGCAGCTTGGCGGCCGGGCCGCCGGGCTGCGTCTGCGGAATGCCGAACTCGAAGCGGTCGGCGTCGCGCGCGACCAGCGGGAAGCCGGCGTCGGAGCCGAGCACGGACTGGAAGGCGGGCAGCCCCACCTTGTAGCTCGCGTGCATCGAGTGCTCGTAGTCGAACGTCACGTAGCCCAGCCGCATCGCCGCGCGCGCCGCCACGTCCTGCTCGCGATAGCCGCTGTGCGCGTACGTGCTGTCCGGCGTGACCAGTTCGTTCAGCCCGCCCGTGCCGCCGCTCAGCTCGAGCCCGCAAATGGGCGACATCCAGCGGAAGCGCGCGAACTCGGAGTGCTCGCCGCCCACGTCGGAGCGGCGCGCGTTCAGCGTGAGCGCGCCGCGCGCCTTCTCGGCGAACAGCGGGCGATGCGTGGAAAGCTCGAGCGTGCCGGCCAGTGCGTCGGAGCCGTTCGCGGCGCCACCGGCGCCCGGCGTGGCTTCGACCGTCTCGATGCGGTCCATGGACACGAGCGACGTCTGCGCGCCGTGGCCGCGGCCGGTCTGCAGCCGCACGCCGTCCACCAGCACCAGCACGCGCTCGCCCGACAGTCCGCGCATGGACACGTGCGAGGCCCACGGCCCGGTCTTGCTCATGTCCACACCGGGAATGGCCACGATCGCGTCGCTCACCGTGGCCGGCGCGAAACGCACCAGCTTGGAGCGATCCATGCGGACCGTCGTGCCGGAGGAACGGCCGGCGGTCTCACCGGCGCGCTGTCCCTGCACGGTGACCGGCTTGAGCACGGTCACGGTGTCCTGCATGCGAAGCGGCTGCTTCGCCTCGTCGGCGAGAACCGCCGGAGCCCACGTCGCGGCCGCGAGAACCAGGCCGCCCACCACCACCGCCACACCACCCGTGTAGGTCTTCATGGGGCTGAATATCGCCCCCTTGTTCTCTCACGGGTATTCGGATGAGTGCGGAAAATGCCCTCGGTACTACTACTGAGGGCCGGCGGGCCCCTCGATGAGCCCTTCGCGGATGGCGAACTGGGTGAGCAGGGCGACCGAGTGCAAGTCCAACTTGCGCATCAGGTTGGCCCGGTGCGACTCGACGGTGCGGGTGCTGATGTTTTGCCCCGCCGCGATCTCCTTGGTGGTCATGCCGCGCGCCACCGCCGCCAGCACCTCGCGCTCGCGCCCCGTGAGCCGGGCCAGCGGGCTGTCGGTGGAGCCGCCCGAGCGCACGCTTTCGGCCAGCGCGCGCTGCGCGCGCTCGCTGAAGAACGAGCCGCCCGCCATGACCGAATCGATCGCCGCGACCAGGTCCTGCACCGCGAGATCCTTGAGCAGGTAGCCGTTCGCGCCCTCGCGCACGGCGCGCGTCACGTACTCGGGCTGCGCGTGCATGGTGAGCACGACGATGCGCGTGTCGGGCGCCACGCTGCTCGCCTCGCGCAGCACCGAGAAGCCGTCGCCGTCCGGCATGTTGAGGTCCAGGATGAGCACGTCGGGCGGGTTCTGGCGCAGGAAGCGCAGGGTTTCGGCGCCGCTGCCCGTTTCGCCCACGCACTCCAGGTGCGCCACCGCCTCGATCACGCGCCGCACTCCGGCGCGCACCAGCGAGTGGTCGTCGGCCAGCAGCACGCGAGTGCGCGGCGTGGTGACTTCGTTTTCGCTCATGCGTTCCCCCTGTGAGGCAGCCGCGCTTCCACGCGCAGGCCGCCGACCGCGGCGGCGCCCAGCTGCAGCTGCCCGCCCACCGACGTGACGCGTTCACGCATGCCCAGCAGTCCCAGGTGCGGGCGCGGGTTGGCCCCGGCGCCGCGGCCGTCGTCTTCGATCGTCAGCTGCACGCCGCCGGCGTCACGCGTGAGCTTGACCCACGCGCGCTTGGCGCCGGAGTGGCGCGCCACGTTGGTGAGCGCCTCCTGCGACACGCGGTAGAGCACCAGCGCCACGTCGGGCGCCCAGGCGTCGTCCTCGCCCGCCTCGACGCGCACGTCGATGCGCGTGCGGGTGGTGAAGTCGTCCGCCAGCGCCTTGAGCGCGGTGACCAGCCCGAGGTCGTCGAGCGCCTGCGGGCGCAGCAGTTCGCTCAGGTTGCGCACCTGCTCCAGCGCCCTGGCAGCGAGCGCGCTGGCCTGCGTGCGGCCCTCCAGATCGAGTTCGATCTTGAGCGCGGTGAGCGCCTGCCCGGCCTCGTCATGCAGCTCGCGCGCGATGCGGCGGCGCTCTTCCTCCTGCGCGCGCAGCAGCAGCTGCGACAGCTGCTCGAGCTGCTGCGTGCGCTGTTCGAGCGCACGGCGCTCCTGGCCCAGCACCAGCACGAGCGTGCCGATCGTGACCGTGACGATGAACGCCACGTCGAGCAGCACGCCGTACAGCACGCCCTCTCCCATGCGGCGCAGGAACGGGTAGTCGAGGTGGTGGAACGCCCACAGGGCGTAGGCCCAGCCCAGCATGTTCGCGCCCGTCGAGGGCGAGTGGCGGTTGTGGCGCCAGAACACGACGCCCGTGGTGAGCGTGACGCCGGACAGCAGCACGACCGACGAAGTGCCGGCCAGCGCCATGTTGTGCATGAACAGCACGGAGTACGCCGCCCAGCCCACGGCCGCGAGCCCGACGAGCAGGTAGCGGCGGCGCCAGCGCGCGTTGCTCGAAAACTGCTGCGCGGCGAGCAGCAGGAGCAGCGCGGTGATCCCGGTGAGCGCCTGGTGGAGGAACAGCCAGATCTCGTTGCGCCCCGAGTCGTTCAGGTAGGCGGAGATCAGCCCGAGCCGGAGCGCATAGAGCATCCACGCGATGCCCCACGTGGCGTACCAGCGCTGCGACTGCTGGCGCCAGAGCCCGAAGTGCACGCCCGCGAGCACGAGCGTGAACATGGCCTGGAATCCGAGTGCGAGCAGGTCGGTACTCATGGCTCTCCGTGAGAAGGGATGGGCCGCGAGTATCGGCGGCGCGACGCGGCGCGGGCAAGTGGGACGCGCCGCGGCGGCCGGCTACCGGTACAGCGTCTTGACCGAGCCCCACGTGCGGTTGCGGGTCGGGATGTAGCCGGGGCACTCGGGAATGGTGCCCTGCCACATGATCATCGGGATCGCCGCGTTCATCAGTTCGATCGGGACGGGTTCCACTTCAGTGGGGTGGAACAGGCGGAACGAGGACACCGCCACACAGGCGCTCTGCGAGCACCCGGCACACGAACCGGTGCCCAGGGTACCGGCGTGATCGATGGCGAGCCGAAACGCGTTGTACTCGATGTTCTCGTCGACAGGCCCGTACGAGCCGGGCGGAAGGGCGATCACGACCAAACACCGCGCGTGATGCGCGTATCCCAGGTACGGGGCGGCGTAGGAGGCGATCCCCCGGCCGCCTGGCCGGACCAGTAGTCCGCGCAGCCCGACGGCACGCCGACGTAGTCGAAGCCGATCGACAGCGAGTTCTGGCGACAGGTGCCCGCGTTTCGAAACTGCCACCAGTCGGGAATGACTTCGAGCGGGGCCACCCCGACTTCCACCACGACTTCGACCGCCGTCAGCTGGGCGATGCCGGGCGGAGGCACGAAGGAGGCCCAGATCACGTCGGAGCCGGAGTTGGTGTCGCAGGCGAACGTGCGGGCGCTCGCGCCCCCGCCGCCCAGGCATTCACTCCAGGCCAGCTTGGCGCCGGCGGCCCTTGCGACGGGCACGCACACGGTGGACAGCAGCAACACGGCGATGGCGATGCGGCGCATGGCTTTCTCCCCCGGTCGGGGTGGCTCCGGGAGGTATTCCAGCACTCCGGGGGCTCCGGCGCCAGCGGGCCGTTGGGGAGGCCTGCAACCTTTCGAGGCCCAACTTCCGTATTGCGGTCAGCTAGCAAAGTGATATCATCCTGCTAGCACTCTTCCGAAAGGAGATCGCAAGACCATGTTCCGTGAGAAGGCGTATCCGTCCCGTCCCGGCTACTTCATGCTG
>JADLGX010000108.1 GCA_020849095.1 Candidatus Eiseniibacteriota bacterium | reverse complement strand
AGAGCTCGTCCACGAGATCCAGCCGGTCTTCCGCGCTCAACTTCGAAAAGGCCGCGCGCAGCTCCTCCTTCGTCATGTCTTCCTCCGCAGGGGGCAACTGAACGGAACAATGCCGATGCGGGCGGGCAGGCGCAACACCCATCCGGCCTGCACTCTCAATCGTCGCCCGGCAGGCCCATGCCGCGCCTGCGCACGCGACTCTCCCGCTTCACCGCATCATCACCAACTGCGCGGCGAGCCGGTCCAGGTTCTGCTCGTTGGCGGCCCGCACGAAACCCCTCACCCTGGCGCACTCGTCCGCCGAGGCGAAGCGCTGGTGCCAGTCGAGCCGCGTGCGCGATCCCTGCGCGCTCAGCGTCAGGGTCAGGACGAACTCGTGCCCCGAGACGTGATGGATCACCAGACGCTCGTTCTCGACCAGCTCGGCAAAGCGGCTCTCGTTGGGATAGTCCGCACCGTCGGGACCGTGCATGACCAGCCGCCACGCCCCTCCTTCGCGAAAGTCGAACTCCTGGATCGTGTTGGTGAAGCCGTACGGCCCCCACCACTGTGCGAGCCGCGCGCCATCGGAAAGCGCGCGCCAGACCTGCGCGGGCGCCGCGTCGAGCACGCGCCAGGTGGCGAGGTCGGTAGCGGGCAGCGGCTCGCCCGCTTCGTACGGCCCGGGCGCGAGCCGCCGCGAGATCCACCAAAGGTTGCCGTGCGCGTCGCGCACTCCGCCCTGGCGGTCGCCGTAGGGCATGTCGCCCACTTCCATGACGAGCGTGGCGCCGCACGAGATCGCGCGCGCCGTCGTGGCATCGGCGTCGTCCACGTACAGGTAGTACGAGCCCGGCATGGCGGGAAACGCGCCCGAGCCCTCGCTCACCATCACGGTCGAATCCCCCACGCGAACCATGGCGTTGGCGATGCGGCCGTCGGGCCGCAGCGAGCGCGGCCCGGTTTCGACGCCGTCGAACGCGGCGGCCAGGAACGCGAGGAGGTCATCCGCTCCCTGCACGAAAAAGTAGGGCGTGATCGTGTGGAACCCGGGCGGAACAGTCATGAGTGGCTCCTCGGGAATGGCGCGCGACGAACCGGCGCGGGGGAACGGCTCAGGCGGACGGAGCGCCCTCGGGCACGCCGTCGAAGAAGTCCACCTCGCCCGTCTCGAGCGAGTATTCGGCGCCCACCACGAGCAGGCCGTCGTTCTGGATGAGCCCTTCGAGCAGGTCCGAGCCGTGGCGCAGATGGTCGGCGGACACGCGCACGTTGGCGCGCACCGCCTGGTCCACGATCTCGTCGTCGCTCAGGTGCGGGTGCCCCGCGAGCAGGGACTCCACGGCGGGCCGCACGCGGCGCACGATCGACTGCAGGTTGCGCGACTGGGTCGTCGCGCGCCCGGTCAGCTCCTCGAGCGTCGCCACCACCGCTCCGCACTGCGTGTGCCCGAGCACCACGACCAGCCGCGTGCCGAAGCGCGCGGCCGCGAACTCGACGCTGCCCACGAGCGACGGCGCCACGATGTTGCCGGCCACGCGGATCACGAACAGGTCGCCGAAGCCCAGGTCGAACACCAGTTCGGCGGGCACGCGGGAGTCCGAACAGCCGAGGATGATGGCGAAGGGCTCCTGGCCCGCCACGAGCGCGGCGCGCCGCGCGTGGTCCACGAGCGGCCCCGAGGACGAGCGGTTGGCGATGAAGCGGCGGTTGCCCGCCCTTAGTTCCGCGAGTGCCTGGCGCGCATCGAGCATGAGAGGCGGTGCTCCGGGTGACGATCGGAAGGAAGGAGCGCGGAGTATCCGGATGTGGCGCGCCGCGGACAAGCTCGAATGCGCCGGAGGCCGGGCGCGCTGTGTTAAGGTGCGCCCGGCCTCCCGGCGGTCCCCGAAAGTCATCCCGCCCTCTCACGGAGAGTGTCCTCATGCCCCGCCCCATCGTGACTTTCCTGTCCGACTTCGGCACGCAGGACTGGTTCGTGGGCGTCGTGCACGGTGTGATCCAGACCGTCGCGCCCGACGCCCACGTCGTGGACCTCAACCACACGATCCCGCCCGGCAACATCGCGCGCGGCGCGTTCGTGATCGAGGCCGCGGCGCAAGATTTTCCGCCCGACACGATCCACCTGGCGGTCGTGGACCCGGGCGTGGGCACCCGCCGGCGCGCGCTGGCGGTGCATGCGCGCGGGCAGTACTTCGTGGGGCCGGACAACGGGCTGCTCGAATGGGCGCTGTCGTCGCCCGATGCGGTCGTGCACGCGCTGGTCGAGGAGCGCTGGTTCCGCCGCCCGGTGAGCCGCACGTTCCATGGCCGCGACATCTTCGCCCCGGTCGCGGGGCACATCACGCGCGGCGTGCCGCTCGAGGCGTTCGGCCCGCCCGTGACCGACCCGGTCCGGCTGCCGCAGGCCCATCCGCAGCTGCGCGGCGACGAACTCGCCGGACGCGTCGTGTTCATCGACCGCTTCGGCAACGCGCTGACCAATCTCACGTCCGCGGCGCTGGCCGGCGCCTTCGGGGCCGACGCGCCCGACGAGCGCTTCGACGTGCGCCTGCTCGACCGCAAGGTGGGCGCCCTGGCGCGCTCATACGGCGATGCCCCCGTGGGCACCATCGTGGCGATCATCGGCTCCAGCGGGCGCCTCGAGATCGCCCAGGTGGGCGGCGACATCGCAGAACGCCTGGGCATCGGCGAGGGCGACCCGGTCAGCGTGAGGGTGATTCCCCTGCCGGCGCACAGTTAGCACTGGACGAATCGGGCATTTCGTCCGATGAATCCGGCAATCTTCGGCGGCGTGCTGCTCGGCGCCGCCTCCTGCCGTCCCACCGCCCTCGCGTGACCCATCCCATGCCCCCTTCCGTCATCAGCGGCAACCCGACCCATCCGCCCGTCGCCGAACGCGAACCCCAGGTCACCACGCTGCACGGAGAGACGCGGCAGGACGACTACGCCTGGCTCCGCCGCAAGGACGACCCGCACGTGCGCGCCTACCTCGAGGCGGAAAACGCCTGGGCGGACGCCTGCATGCAGGGCAGCGAAGCGCTGCAGTCGGGGCTGTACGACGAGATGCTGGCGCGCATCCAGCAGACCGACCTGTCGGTTCCCTACCGGCGCGGCGAGTGGCTGTACTACACGCGCACCGAGGAGGGCCGCCAGTACGCCTTCCACTGCCGCCGCCACCGCACGATGGACGCGCCCGAGCAGGTGCTGCTCGACGTGAACGCGCTGGCCGAGGGCCACACGTTCATGGCGCTGGGCTCCTACGAGGTGAGCCCGGATGGCAGCCTGCTGGCCTACAGCACCGACGGCAACGGCTACCGGCAGTACCAGCTGCACGTGAAGAACCTGGTGACGGGCGAACTGCAGCCCTGCACCGCCGAGCGTGTCACGTCGGTCGCCTGGAGCGCGGACGGGCGCACGCTGTTCTACGTGCAGGAGGACGCCGTCTCCAAGCGCTCGCACCGCCTCTACCGCCACGAGCTGGGCGGAGCCGATCACGTTCTGGTGTACGAGGAGCCCGACGAGCGGTTCGACGTGTACGTGGGCGCCACGCGCAGCGGGGAGTGGATCGTGCAGACGCGCGCGAGCCACACCACGTCCGAAGTGTGCCTGCTCGACGCGAGCACGCCCGAGGGCGAGTGGAAGCGCGTCGCCCCGCGCGTGCAGGACCGCGAGTACTACGTGGACCACCGCGGCGGCGAGTTCTACATCCGCGCCAACGACAAGGGGCGCAACTTCCGCATCGTGACCGCGCCGGTGGCCACTCCCGGCGAGGAGCACTGGACCGAACTGGTGCCCCACCGGGAAGCCGTCATGCTGACCGGGCTCGACTGCTTCGCGGGCCACCTCGTGTGGACGGAACGCGAACGAGCGCTGCCCCACATCGTGGTGATGGACCTGGCCACGCGCACGGTGCGGCGCGTCGAGTTCGACGAAGCGGCCTACGCCGTGGGGCCGGGCGCCAACGAGGAGTTCTCCTCGACCACGTTCCGCTACGGCTACCAGTCGTTCGTCACGCCGCCGTCGGTGTACGACCTGGACCTGGACTCGCTGAACAGCGAACTGCGCAAGCGTACCGAGGTGCTGGGCGGCTGGAACGCGGACCGCTACGTGCTCGAGCGCATCGAGGCCGTCGCGCCGGACGGCGTGCGCGTTCCCGTCACCGTGCTGGCGCATCGCGACACGCCACGCGACGGCAGCGCCCCGTGCCTGCTGTACGCGTACGGTTCCTACGGCATGGCGTCCAACGTGCTGTTCAGCACCGCGCGCTTCTCGCTGGTGGACCGCGGCATGGTGTACGCGCTCGCGCACATCCGCGGCGGCGGCGACCTGGGCAAGGCGTGGCACGACGCCGGCCGCATGGGCAGCAAGATGAACACGTTCACCGACTTCATCGCCTGCGCGGAGGACCTGTGCGCGCGCCGGTGGACCTCGCCCGACCGGCTGGTGGCCCAGGGCGGCAGCGCGGGCGGACTGCTGATGGGCGCGGTGACCAACCTGCGGCCCGACCTGTTCCACGCCATCCTGTCGCAGGTGCCGTTCGTGGACTGCATCAACACCATGCTCGACGAATCGCTGCCACTCACGGTGAGCGAGTTCGAGGAGTGGGGCAATCCCAAGGTCGCCGAGCAGTACGCCTGGCTGCGGAGCTACTCGCCCTACGACAACCTGGCGGCGCGCGACTATCCCGCCATCCTGGTCAAGACCAGCCTGAACGACTCGCAGGTGGGCTACTGGGAGCCGGCCAAGTACGTGGCCCGGCTGCGCGCCCTCAAGACCGACACCCGCCCGCTGCTGTTCAAGTGCAACATGGGCGCGGGACACGGCGGCGCCAGCGGGCGGTACGACGCGCTGCGCGAGATCGCCTTCGACTACGCGTGGATCCTGGCCCAGGTGGGGCTGGCAGAGGCGAAGCCGCGGGCCTGAGCCTGCGGTGAATCGGCGCTGGCCCCGCACCTCGCGGGCGTCGTAGCCTTGGGGCCGACGAGACGCCTCCCGGCTTCGTCCCTCAGCGCCGCTCAAGGAGCGCACACATGCGTGCCCTCGCCTTCCTCTTCCTGCTCGGCCTCGTGCCCTCGCCGGCCGCCGCGGATTGGCCGTGGCCCTACCCGAACTCGACCCTCCCCTCCCAGGTCCGGCTCGTCACGTGGAACGGCGCCGCGCCCGACGCGGCACTCGGACAGTTCACGGTGATCATTCGCGACCTCGCGAATAATCCCGTGCCCGGTTCGACCGTCTCGGTGGACTTCACGAGCGTGCCCGAGGTGCGCATCGCCGCCGACCAGATGGATCCCGAAGCGCTCACGATCTGCGGCGAGCACCGCGTACGCAAGCTGACCGGTGCCGACGGCTCGGCCACGTTCACGATCATGGGCAGCGTGTCTTCGGCGCCCGCCCGCCTCGGCGAGTTCCGCGTGCCGATCCTGGCCGATGGCATGCTGCTGGGCACACCCATGCTGGCGGTGTTCGACCTCGACGGCGCGGGCGGCATCGGCGCCAACGACATGTCGGTCTGGCTCGAGGACTTCAGCGAAGGGCTGTATCGCGGCCGCGGCGACTACGACGGCGACCAGAACCTCGGGGCCAACGACCTGTCCGTCCTTCTCAGCGCCCAGGGCGCCGGCGGATCGTCGGTCGGGATCTCCACCTACTGCCCCTGACCGGTCCTCACGCGCGGACGACTGCACGAAGCCCCGCCGGGTCGCTCCGGCGGGGCTTCGTCGTCACTCGTGCGACGCGGGCTACTTGCGCCGTTCCTTCTCGTCGGCCGCGGCGGACTTGCGCGGGTCCTTGGCCGGCGGATCCACCGGGCCGGGCTCCGAGCGGGCGCCGGCTCCCGCCGCCATCAGCTTCTGGGCGCGCGGGAACATGTCGAGAGCGGCGTTGAGCTGCGCGTCGTCCTCGACCGCGATGCGATAGCGCTCCACCGACCCGAGCGTGGCGCTGGCCAGCTCGGCGCGCACCTGTCGCATGAGGAACGGCTTCTCGGCGGTCCACGTGGAGTCGTTGAGGACGATCTTCTTGTTGGTGGCGATCGTGCGCAGGTTCGTCCACTCGTCGGGCGTCAGCTGGAAGCGCTGGTCGAACGACTCGGGCTTCCACGTGGTGCCGGGATGACGCGTCACGTAGTGCGTCGCGAACTCGAAGGCGACGCGCTTGGTGATCAGCTCGACCTCGGGGCGGGTGAGGAACGGCGGGTCCTTGATGATGACGTCGGGATAGATCCCGCCGCCGCCGTACACGATGCGCCCGGTCGCCGTCTTGAACTTGGGACGGGCCTGCAGCGCGGAATCGGACGGCACGTCCTCGCGGTACGCGTCCTCCTGGTACTCGCTCTGGTCGCCGAACTTGGTGTAGTCCCGCTGGATGCCGCGGCCGCTCGGCGTGTAGTAGCGAGCGATCGTCAGCAGCAGCTTGCCCTGCGACAGGTTCATCTGGTTCTGGACGAGTCCCTTGCCGAACGTGTTGATGCCCACGACCAGGCCACGGTCCAGGTCCTGCACCGCGCCGCCGACGATCTCGCTGGCCGACGCGCTGCCGTGATCCACCAGCACCACGATCGCGCCATCGGTCCACTTCCCGGGACGGTTGGTGCTGTAGTAGTCGGCGTTCGACGAGGTGATGCGGCCGCGCGTGTACACGAGGCGCTTGTTGTCCGGCACGATCTGGTCGAGCACGTCCACCGCCTGCGACAGCAGGCCGCCGGAGTTCGAGCGCAGGTCGATCAGCAGGCTCTTCATGCCCTGGCCGCGCAGCTTGGCGATCGAGGACTCGAGTTCGTCGCCGGTCGTCTGCGCGAACCGGATGATGCGCACGTAGCCCACGCCCGGACGGATCATGTAGGCGTACGGGATGCTTTCGATCGGAATCTTCGCGCGCTCGATCGTGAAGTGCAGGTGCTCTTCCTGCGCTTCGCGCTCGATGGTCACCGAGACGGTCGAGCCGTTCGGGCCGCGCAGCAGCTTGAAGACGTCCTCGTTGTTGATGTTCTTCTTCAGAGGCTTGTCGTCGATCTCGATGATCTTGTCACCGGCGCGAATGCCCAGCCGGTAGGCGGGCGTTCCCTCGAGCGGCGAGATCACGACGATCTTGTTCTCCTGCAGGTCGAACTGCACCCCGATGCCGGAGTACTCGCCGTGGAACTGCTCGTCCATCACCTGCGCGCGCTTTTCCGGCAGGAAGACGGAGTGCGGATCGAGCGTCTTGAGCATGCCGTCGATGGCGCCCTTGATGAGCTTTTCGTTGTCCGGAGCCTCGACGTAGTTGTTCTGCACCAGGTACAGCACGTTGCTGAACAAGTCGAGGTTGCTGCGGAGGTCGTCACCGGCGGAAATCGCGCGGGCCAGGCCGAAGCCGAGCAGCAGGGACAGCGACATGGCCACTGCGACGGGACCGAGGGACGATCGGCGATTCGAGGACATGATGTGGGTAACCCCCGGGTCAGCGACGAGGTCCCGCCGGCAGGCGGGCCTTGAGGTTCTGCAGCTTTTCGACGGCCGCCTCCAGCGTCTCGCGCCGGCGCGCGAAATGAAAGCGCAGCCGCTGCGATCCGGCGGAGGGATCGGAGTAGAAACTGGAGCCGGGCACCGCGGCCACGCCCACCTCGGTGATGAGGAACCGGGCGAAGGTCACGTCGTCCGCGAATCCGAAGCTCGAAATGTCGGTCATGCAGTAGTACGCGCCATGCGGCGTGAAAGTCCCGAAACCGTTATCGGCGAGGGCCGGGACGAGGTACGCCCGCTTTTCGCGGTAGCCCTCGGCCAGCTGCCGGTAGTACTCGTCGGGCATCGCCAGCGCCACGGCCGCGGCCTCCTGCAGCGGAGCGGGCGCCCCGACCGTGAGAAAGTCGTGCACCTTGCGAATCGCGTTGGTCGCCTCGGGCGGCGCCAGGCACCAGCCGATGCGCCAGCCCGTGACGCTCCAGGTCTTGGAGAGCCCCGAAATGGTCACCGTGCGCTCGCGCATGCCCTCGAGCGTCGCCATCGAGATGTGCTCACCCTCGAAAAGGATGTGCTCGTAGATTTCGTCCGTGATCGCCAGCACGTCCCACTTGCGGCACAGGGCGGCGATGGACTCGAGCTCGGGCCGCGAGAACACCTTCCCGGTCGGGTTGTTGGGGGTGTTCACCACGATCGCGCGGGTGCGGTTGTTGAACGCCCCCTCGAGCTCGGCCGGGTCGAAACTCCAGTCGGGCTCGCGCAGGCGCACGAACCGGGGAGTCGCCCCCGACAGGATGGCGTCGGGGCCGTAGTTCTCGTAGTAGGGCTCGAACACGATGACTTCGTCGCCCGGGTCCACCAGCGCCATCATGGTGGCGGCCATGCACTCGGTGGCGCCGCAGCACACGACCACTTCACGTTCCGGATCGAACGACAGCCCGGAGAAGCGCTGCTGCTTGGCGACCAGCGCGTCGCGCAGGCGCTTGGCGCCCCAGGTGACGGCGTACTGGTTGACGTCGGACATCACCGCGCGCGCGGCTTCCTGCTTGATCACGTCGGGCGCGGGAAAGTCGGGAAAGCCCTGCGACAGGTTGACCGCGCCGTGCGCATTGGCCAGCCGGGTCATCTCGCGGATGACCGACTCGGTGAAGCGCTGGCTCTTCTGCGAGACGCGGATGCTCATTTCTTGGGGGCGGACGGGGTCTGGATGTCGCCGCCGACGAACTGGTAGCCCTTCACCATCGTCTCGAAAGCGGGCAGAGCCTTGCGGAAGCCGCCGGGCTCGCGCGAGCTGAGCACGAGCAGCATGACCAGGTCGTCCTCGGGAATGTAGGCGACGGCCTCGTGCGCCTCGGTGCCGTCGGCGGCGAAGTAGCGCACCTCGGCCACCTTGCCCTTCGTGGTGCGCAGGATCGGCGCGACCGTGACCTTGCCCTTGGGCTGCGCCTTGCGGAACGCCTTCACGTCGTGGTCGATCATCTGCGCGACGGTCTTGCGCGCGCGCTCGTCCTGGTGGAGCGGGTTGGCGTACATGACGGTGGGCGCCGAGGCCCACTTCTGGCCGCGCGGATACAGCACGACGCGGATCTTGGAGCCCAGTCCGCTGGTGTCGTCCACGGTCCAGCCGGCGGGCGGCGTGATGCCGAACACGTGGTCGTCGCCATAGACCAGCGTGAGCGCGGGTCCCGAGCTGGCGGCGGTGGCGGCAGGCTTGGAGCGGGCGGCCGGCTTGCCCGGCGCGGCGAGCGCCGCCGGGGCGATGGCGAGCGCGAACAGGATCACGGTCGGGACGAGGCGCGAGGGAATCCGGATCAGCGTGGTCTCTCCTGTGGCGCGGCGGGGCCGCTCGGGTGGGGTGTGCGTCGGCCCAGTGTAGCCTGAGGGCAGGGCCGTCCCAATGAGCGATTTGCACGATCGCGGCCGATGGCGCGACCGGCGGGGAGACCTGTCTTCGTGTTGACACCGATTGCGCCCTCCCCCAACCTGCGCGCCCTTATGGACGCTCAACGTGGCATCGCCCGGCGCATGATGATCGGCTTGCCCCCGGAGGGGCTCACCCCCGCGTGGGAAAGAGACTTTTCGATGTACGCCCCGGCGGGCGTCATCGTCTTTGCCCGCGATTTTCGCGACCTCGAATCGCTGCGCGCCACCATCGCGCGCCTGCGCGAGCTGGCCCGTCCGCGCCGGCTGTTCTTCGCGCTCGACGAGGAGGGCGGCTGGGTGTCGCAGCTGGCCGGCCACCTCGTGGTGCCGCCCAACGCCGGCCTGTTGGCGCGCGGCGCGAGCGAGGGCGACATCGAGTACATCGCGCGCGTCACCGCGCGCCGGCTGCGCTCGGTGGGCTTCGACTGGAACTTCGCGCCCGTCGCCGACGTGCACAGCGAGCCCGACAATCCGGTGATCGGCCCGCGCGCCTACGGCACCACGCCGGGGCAGGTCGCCGCCGCGGTCGCCGCGGTCGTGCGCGGCTTTCGCGCCGAGGGGCTGGCGTCGTGCCTCAAGCACTTTCCCGGTCACGGCGACACGCGCACGGACTCGCACTTCACGCTGCCGGTGAGCGACCTGGGCTCGGCCACGCTCGAGTCCCGTGAGCTGGCTCCGTTCGCCGCCAACATTGACGCCGACTCGGTGATGACCGCGCACGTGGTCTATCGCAAGATCGACAGCGAGCAGCCGGGCACGTTCTCGCGCTCGATCGCCACGCGGCTGCTGCGCGACCACATGGGCTTTCGCGGGGTGTGCGTGACGGACGCGCTCGAGATGCAGGGCGCCGCTGCCGGGCGAACGCCGGCCGAGGCGGGAACGCTGGCGCTCAATGCCGGCTGCGACCTGCTGCTGTACGCGCACTGGAACGAGGAGATCCGCCGCGCCCGGCTGCAGCTGGCCGACCTGCTCGTGGACGGCAAGGTCGACCGCATGCCGTTCGACGCCTCGCGTCCGCGCCTGATGAACTTCGACACTTCGCGCCCGGAGCCCACCGCGGAAGAGCTGGCCCGCCCGCTCGAATCGCTCACCCCGCCGGACTGGGTGGAGCGCCTCTCGGCCATCGTGGATGCCGGCCTGCGCGTGGAGGGCTCGCTCGACGGCGCCGCGCGCACGGGCGGCTGGTCGGTGGACGAACCCGCATTCACGCACGGCGGCACGCTGGCGGCGGACCTGGCGGCGGCAGGCGTGCCTTCGGGCGGCGCCTCGCCGGATGCGCAGGTGGTCGCCATCCTGTCGCGCAAGCCGCTCGAGCCGGAGGCCATCGCCACGCTGCGCTCGCGCTGTTCGGAAAGGCCCACCGTGCTGGTCGGGCTGCAGAACGACGCGTTCCTCGCGCAGGTGCCCGAGGCCGCCGTGCGGCTGTCGGCTGCGGACGGCACGCCGCTCACGCGCGCGCGCGTCGCGGCCCGGCTCGCGGCGATGCGGCGCGGAGAAATGCCGCCCGCCTGAGGCGCCGCGCGAAGTTCGCCATTGCGCCGGCGGGAATGCCGGGCGGACACTGGGCGTAAGGAAGGCGCGGTGAGAATCCGCGCCGGCCCGCACTTCGTGGACCGGGGGTCACCCAAGGAGGCCATCATGGCGCTCTCCCAGTTCATGCCGTACGGAGCACCCGAGCTGCTCGCCGACCAGGACCAGCGCATGGCCCGCGCGTCGGCCGTCGCCACCTCGCTCCTCGTGCTGTTGTTCGTGGGGCTGATGCTGGTGATCCCGCGCATGCCCATCGCGGCGCCGCCTCCGGAAATCCCGATCACCATCGTCGAGCTCGAGACGCCCCCGCCCCTCGACCAGCCACATATCGCCCCCACGCCGGTCCAGCCTTCGGCACCGGTGTACGACCCGAGCAGTGCGCTGCCCGAGCCCGTGCCCGACGCGATCGCGCCGGACCTGCCGGTGAGCCAGCCGCCTTCGAGCGGAGGCACGACGGGTGACCCGGGCGAGAGCGTGCCCGGCTCCGGCGGAGTGCCGGGCGACAGCGGCGCGGCCGAACACCTTCCGGTCTGGGGAACGTACGAGCCGGTGGAGGAGCTGCCCGTGCTCGTCTCGAGCCCGCGCGCGGAGTACTCGGACCTGGCCCGTGACGCGGGCATCGAGGGGCGCGTGGTCGTGCGCATCCTGGTCGGCAAGGACGGGCGGGTGAAGGACGCGGTCGTGGATCCGAAGTTCTCGATCCCGATCCTCGACGCGATCGCGCTCGAAGCGGCGCGAGGCAGCGTGTTCACGCCGGCGCTCAACAACGGCCACCCGGTGGCCGTGTGGGTGGCGCGGCCGTACGAGTTCCGGCTGCACTAGCGTGCCGAGTGGAAACGAACGAGCCCCGGAGGAGCGCATTCTCCGGGGCCTCGTCGCGTGAGGCACGGTTTGCGCTGACGCTCAGTACGAGAAGTGGAACTGGATGTAGCCCTGCTTCTCGCTCTCGCGCACCTCGTCGAAAGTGTTCCGCTCGGCCACGGGATCGATCATGCGCAGCGTCCAGCGGATCTCGGCGAACGGCAGCGGCTGGTACTCGCCTTCGATCGAATAGCGGTTGTAGCTCGCCTGCTGCGTGGAGCGGTCCAGCTCGAGGTGGTCGTAGCGCGCGCGCACGTTGTACTGGCGGTGCGGCGTGTAGTCCACCTCGACCCAGTACGCGAGCTGGTTGGTCGCGACCGGCCCGCCGGCCGTCTCGCGCTTGTCGGTGCCGGCGGCGGCTTCGCCGAGCAGCGCGAACTTGCCCGCGTTCGCCATGCCGTAGTAGCCCCAGCGCGACGAGCGCACGCCGCGGCCGCCGGTCTGGTGGAACTCGTCGTACACCGACACCGCGCCCTGGTAACGCGGCGCCGCGTAGCCCAGTTTGGCCGTGAGCGCCTGCGGGTGCTTGCCGTCGGCCGGCGGGTTGGCGCCCTGCGCGCTCACGCCGTTGGTCCACGACGCGCGGCCGAACATGCTGCCGTGCGTGGCCCCGAACTCGACGCCGCGATCGGAGAAGTGCGGGTCGTACGGCAGGAAGCGGCCGCCGCCGTAGTAGTCGAGGAACGAATTGCGCGTGGCGACCGTGTGGTCGTCCATGCGCAGTCCGAACGGCACGCGGAACTGGCCGGCCTTGAGGTAGTGCGGGCCCATGCCGATCATGCCCCACGCGTCACGCGTGGAGGCGAGCCCGGAGGGCGAAGTGAGCGTGGAATAGGCGAGCGTCAGGCGCGACACGGGCTGGAAGGTCACGTGCAGGCCGCTCTCCATGTTGAAGAAGCCCGATGCGTCCGGCAGGTCGCCGATCTCGCGATGGTCGGCGAGCAGCATGAACCGCTGGTTGACGCCGAAGTAGAGCGGCAGGTCGTCGCCCACGCGGTTGCGCAGCGCCAGGTCCTTGAACTCGCCGTCGGCCTCGGCCTCGAGCGAGTGGCGGTTCTTGGCGTAGGCGAAGCCGAACTCGTTGCGCGCGCCGCCGCCGTTGGGATCGAAGTGACACGTGCCGCACTGCAGCCCCGTGCGGGCCGCGAACAGGGGCACGGAAGCGCCGCGCGAGGGAAGCAGGACGAGCAGCAGCCCGGCGAAGACGAGCAGGAACGGGAAAGCGCGGAACAGGCGCGGCATTCGAACCTCCGGAAGAATCGAAACGCTCAGGATCGGCTGCGGCGACCCCAACCACCACCGCCGGGACTCGCCACGGTTAGCACCGAGCCTTTCGCGAGGTCAACCGTGAACTTGCTGCTCATGCGCGCGGCGCGCGCGGCGGTTTGCTCACGCACGAGCGTTTCGCCCGCGCCGCCGCGTTCCCCGCCGTTCAGGCCGTAGGGCCCCTGCGCGCGGCGGTCGGCGATCACGGTGACGCGCGCGTCGGCGCGCATCTCGATCACGCGCTCGATGCCTTCTCCGCCGCGCCACTTTCCCGCGCCGCCGCTACCGCGCCGCACGCGCGCGGCCAGCACGCGCACCGGGCACGCGTGCTCGAGCGACTCGATCGCGGTGTTGCGCGTGTTGGTCATGTGCGACTGCATCGCGCTCGCGCCGTCCCATCCGGGGCCGGCGCCGTGACCGCCGCCGAGCGTTTCGTAGTAGGCGAACGGCCGGCCGGTGCGAGGGTCCGTGCCGCCCAGCAGCAGGTTGTTCATGGTGCCGGCGCTCGCCGCGGGCACGCGGTCCGGCAGCGCCAGCGCGAGCGCGCCCAGCACCACGTCCACGATGCGCTGCGAAGTCTCGACGTTGCCGGCGCCCACCGCCGCCGGCACGCGCGGGTTCACGACCGAGCGCTCGGGCGCGATCACGCGCATCACGCGCAGCAGCCCGTCGTTCACCGCCACGTCGTCACCCAGCACGCAGCGCAGTGCGTACAGCGAAGCCGCCTTGGTCACCGCGAGCACCGCGTTGACCGGGCCGCGCGCCTGCGGCGCCGAGGCCGAGAAGTCCAGCGTGGCGCCGCGCCCGTCCAGGGAGAGCGTGACCGCGATGCGCACCGGCGCGCTGCCCAGCCCGTCGTCGTCGAGCGCGT
>JADLGX010000107.1 GCA_020849095.1 Candidatus Eiseniibacteriota bacterium | reverse complement strand
ACCGGGGTGAACCCCCGCTCCGTCGTGGTTGGGGATGTGAACCTCGATGGCCGGCCGGACCTGCTGTTGGCGGCCATCGGCTCGCACGCGGTGTCGGTGCTGCTCGGCACGGGCTCGGGCGGATTTGGAACGAAGACGGACATCCCGACCGGAACTCAGCCCTATTCGGTGGCGATCGGGGACGTGAACGGCGATGGCAAGCTCGACCTGGCGACGGCGAACTACGCACCTGATTCCGCGACGGTGATGCTCGGGGATGGCCTCGGCGGTTTCGGCTCACGGAGGGACTTCGGGGCCGGCGGAGGCCCGTGGGGTGTGACGCTCGGAGACCTGAATGGCGACCGGCGGCTCGACCTGGCGTTGGCGAACTGGGGTTCGGGCACGGTGGGGGTGCTTCTGGGCGATGGCACTGGCGGGTTCGGGACGAGGAGGAACTTCACGACCGGGCCTCAGTCCACGGGACTCGCCATCGGCGACTTGAACGGCGACGGCCGTTCCGACCTTGCGGTCTCCAACGCAGGGACGAATGCGGTGTCTGTGCTGATTGGGCTGACGCCGACGCGGACGGCGCTCACCGTGAGCCCGAACCCGGTGGTACTCGGCATGCCGGTCACGCTGACGGCGAGTATCTCGATTCCCGCGCCGGGTTCCGGCGCGCCGGCCGACTCGGTGCGGTTCTTCGACGGCACGACGCTGCTCGGAATCTCGCCCGTCAACGGCGGCGCCGCGGGGCTCGCGCTGTTCGCGCCGCGGCTCGGCAATCGCGCGATCACAGCGGTGTACAAGGGCGACAGCAAGCTGTTCGGCAGCTACTCCGGCATCGCGACGCAGCAGGTGGCCGCCACCGCGGCCGCCGCGATCACGAGCATTGCGGACGTGAAGAACGACCAGGGCGGCACGGTGCGGCTGGTATTCGGCCGCAGCCCGTTCGACTACCTGGGCTCGGGGATCCCGATCACGGGCTACCAGGTCTACCGGCGCGAGATCGTCGCCGGCGCTGCGCCCGCAATGTCGGTGGGATTGGGCGGCATCACGGCTCCCAACGCCACGCAGTTGGCCGGTTGGGATTTCGTGACGACGGTGCCGGCGACCACCGAAGACACCTACCAGGCGACCGTGCCGACCTTCGCCGACTCGAACTCGAGCGGGCTTCACCGCGCCGTCCTGTTCGTGCGCGCGGCATCGGCGACTCCAGGTGTCTTCCACGACTCGCCGGCGGACAGTGGCTACTCGGTGGACAACCTGCCGCCGGTGCCGCCCGCACCGTTCACGGCCGCCTACATTTCCGGCGCCACGCACTTGAACTGGGGCGCGAACACCGAGTCCGACCTCTGGCACTACCGCGTGTATCGTGGCAGCACGGCGGGATTCACGCCCGCGCCGGGCAACCTGATCGCGGCCACCAGTGATGCCGCGTACGTGGACGCCGGCGCCGCGGGCTCGTACTACAAGCTCGCGGCCGTGGACGTGAACGGCAACGAGAGCGGCTACGCGTCGCTCGGGCCAAACTCGACGTTGGGAGTATCGGGCGAGCGAGCGTTGTCCTTCTCACTCGAAGCGCTGCAAAACCCCGCGCGTGGTGGGCGACTGCTCGTGGCGTTCACGCTGCCGCTGGCGGGATCCGCGAAACTGGAGCTGGTGGACGTCGGCGGGCGTCGCGTGGCATTGCGCGAAGTCGGTGTGCTCGGCGCCGGTCGGCACGAGCTGGCGCTCGGTGAGGGCCAGCGGCTCGCGTCCGGGATGTACTTCGTGCGGCTCACGCAGGGCGCTCGGGTGGCGACGAAGCGCGTGGCGATGCTGGACTGATATGGAGCAACGCCAAGTCCACCGATAGTTGAACTGGGTTCCTCTGCAGACGACGCGGTGAGACTCAGCAACCAGATGGCAGCTTCATTCGTCAGCAAGAAGCCCCTCGCGGCAACCTCACGCGAGGGGCTTCTGGCTGTCGAAGAGAGTGGCGTCCCCAACTGTCCCTACTTGGAACCGGCTGCGGGACTGGCTGCGCGAAATGGACGGCCTGCGGGCCGTGCTGAGCGGCGTAGCAGCCTGACGCGCGATCTGCGGGCGCGTCGGCTTGGCTGAGATGCTCCCTAGGAGGCTTCGAACCAGCGCGAGCCCGGGCGGTGGGGGCGTCGAGCTGCCGCAGGCGGCTCCAGCGGGGCCGGGGGCGGCGACTTGCGGTTCACTCCCTCAAGTCGAACATGGCGGCGCCCGCTTAACTCACGGGCTCCCGGAAGGAGTGGCTCGCAGTCTCGGCGGCTCCAGCGGAGTCGGGATACAACATGCCTCGCCAGATCCCCCGCTTCTCGCGGAGATACTTGCGTCCGTCGCTCTTCAGATTGGCGGGAAGCACATACCGATGGCGGTGGTCCTCATCGAGCAGGCGCGCGAGATGAGCGGCGTGATCTTGTCCGAACCTCGCTGTCATGGAGTAAAGCCCGGACTGAGCAAGCTGCCTGGAGAACCCAGCTGGATAGAACGCGCAGATGAACCAGTCGCATGGTTCCTCAACCAAAAAGGCCGTCAATCCCGCGGCGAAGTGCGCCGGATGTCCTGTGCCGCCAATTGTCGTCTCGGGACAAACCGCCCATTGCTTCGCGCCCTCAATCTCGTATCGCGGTTCGTCGAACGCCCAAATCTCCGCGGCTGAATCGGCATGTCCGTCCGCGGCAAAGAACGAAGAGACGAAGGGGGAGGCCGACCAGTCCAGCAGTCTCGTCGGCACACCGTAGTGGCGCAGAACCATGAGCGCGATGATGTCGTCTGTCATTGCGGCTCGCTCGCCCACGTGTGCGAAGTCCTTTGCCGACGCCCTAAAGGTGT
>JADLGX010000106.1 GCA_020849095.1 Candidatus Eiseniibacteriota bacterium | reverse complement strand
GCGCCTTACTTCAGCCGGCTCACGCGCTCGCGCGCGATCCTCACCGTTCGCGTGGACAAGTTCGAGAAGCTCGAGATGGAGTTCAACCAGAACGGCAAGCCCACCACCAGCGTGGGGCTCACCGCGTCGCTCGTGGACTCCACGGGACGGCTGCTGTGGTCGGCGCGCGGCGGCGAGAACGCCGAGGGGCCCTACCACGACGGCAGCGCCGGCGCGATCGGCGTGAACGCGAGCGGACTCAACAACAAGCCCATCACGGGACAGGCCGGCGCCCCGGGGTATCCCGAGACGCTCGGCAAGCTGCTCGCGCGCTGGACGCCGGTGTTCCCGCGCCGCGGCGCCGCCGACTCGACCGTCGCGCGCTGACCGGGTGATCGTTCTCGACGACGAGTCCGGCATCCGCGCCGCGCTGCGCGAGGCGGCTGAATCGCTCGCCCGCGACGAAGTGCCCGTGGGCTGCGTCATCGTGCACGACGGAATCGTCGTGGGCCGCGGCCACAACCAGGTCGAGGGGCTGCAGGACGCCACCGCGCACGCCGAGGTGATCGCCATCGGGGCAGCCTCCAACGCGCTCGGTTCGTGGCGGCTGTCCGACTGCACGCTCTACGTGACACTGGAGCCCTGTTCCATGTGCGCGGGCGCCATCGTGCTGGCCCGGCTCGGCCGCGTCGTCTACGGCGCCGCGGACCCCAAGGCCGGCGCCTGCGGTTCGGTGCTGAACGTGCTGCACGAGCGGCGCCTCAACCACCGGGCCGAGCTGACCGGCGGCGTGCTCGCCGACGAGTGTGGCGAAATGCTGCGCGAGTTCTTCCGCGGCCGCCGCAAGAAGGCGCTGCGCCTGGCCGAGGCGCCGCCGATGGACGACCCGGACGGGCCCGAGGAGCAGGAGTAACCCTGCTGTCCGCGCGGTCGAGGTGCTAGTCTGTGCCCACGACCGGAGGCACCCGAGGAGGTTTTCCATGCTTCGCCCTGGCCCGATCGCCGTCCTGCTGATGGCCTGCTGCACGCTCGCCGCCGGCGCGGCTTCGGCCGCGATGTTCAACGGCCGCAACGTGGACGACAAGTGGTACGAGGGGCGCTGCATCAGCACCACCTACGGCGCGTACCGCTGCCAGATCAAGTTCAACGGGGACCGCGCGTTCTTCCGGCCCGAGGGTACCAGCATCCAGATCGTCGGGATCATGGAAGACGAGACGATCAACGACCCGCACGAGATCCTGGTGAACGACCCCAAGCGCGGGGTCAACTGGACGCTCGAAGTCATCAACCTGCCGCAGTGATCCCGGCGGGCCGCCGTCGTCGCGGCATTCTCGCGTGCGTCCTGGCGGCCGTCCTGCTCGGCGTCGCGCCCCCGTCCGCGGCCGTTCCGCGCCACGCCACGGCCCAGCTGCCGCCCGTCATGCTGTGGGCGTGGGAGTACCCGCAGGACCTGCGTTTGGCCGATCCCGCCCGCGTGGGCGTGGCCTATCTGGGCACCACCGTCGCGCTCGTCGGCGCGGACGTGCGCGTGTTCCCGCGCCGCCAGCCGCTGCGCGTGGCGCCGGGCGCGGCGCTGGTCGCGGTGGCGCGGGTCGAGATCCCGCGCGGCACGAAGGCGGCGCTGTCCGGCTCGCAGCTGGCGCGCACGTCGCGACTCGCGGTGGCGCTGGCGCGCCGGCCCGGTGTGGTCGGGGTGCAGCTGGACTTCGATGCGCCGCTCTCCGCGCGGCCCTTCTATCGCCGGCTGCTCGCGCGAGTGCGTGCGGAACTGCCCGACAGCGTGGCGCTCAGCATGACCGCGCTCGCCTCGTGGGCGATGGGGGACGCGTGGCTCGAGGGGCTGCCGGTGGACGCCGCCGTGCCGATGCTCTTCGGCATGGGCGCCGACGGCGCGCGCATCCGGGCGGAGATTTCGCGCGGTGCGGATTTCACGCCCGCGCTCGCGCGTGGCAATGTCGGCGTGAGTCTCGACGAACCGTGGCCGCCCCGCACGAGCGGCCGCCGCATCTGGATCTTCGTGCACGGACCCTGGACGCCGGCGCGCCTCGAACGTGCGCTGGCAGGAAGCGGACAAGTCTCGCCATGAAGCTGCGCCTCGCCGCTGCGTCGCTGCTCGCGATCACCCTCGCCGTCACCGTCGCATTCGCCTGCGGACCCGACCTGCCGTGGGCGGCCTTCACCCACCAGCGCCATCCCGACACGCCGCTGGTTCCCTACGCGGGCGGACAGCTGGGTGTGCTGCAGCCCACTTATGCTCGCAGCTACCTCGTCGTGGCGTACCGCTGGTTGTCGGGCGTGCCGCTGACGAAGGACGAACAGTCCGCGGCGGTGGACATGTGGAGGCGGCGGTCGGAGGCCTGGTGGAGCGGCCCGGCCGCAGAGGAATCCGCGCCGGCCGAGTGGATGGCGGCGCGCGCGCAGCTCGCGGGACTGCCGCCCGTGCCCGAGGTGCTCCTGTCGCACGTTCGCGAGGGCTCGTACACGCTGTCGCAGCCGGCCGGGCTCGAATCGTTTCGCGCCGCCACTCGCGTGCTGAACCAGCGGCTCGCCGCCGAGAATGCGCGCAGCGCCTCGTTGCGCGCCTGGGCGCTGGCGCAGGACACGGTGTTCGCGATCGTGGCGGGCGAGGACCTGTCGCTGGCCGACTCGCCTGCCGTGCGCACCGATCCCGACCGGCTGTACCAGCTCGCGGCCGTGGCGTTTCATCGCGGTGCCTACGGCGATGCCGAGCCGGCCTTTCGACTGCTGGCCGCCGGTCCCGGCGCGCGCATGAAGCCGTGGTGCGCGTACATGGCCGTGCGATGCGTCGTGCGCGCCGCTCAGGAGTCCGAATCCGACTCCGAGCCGTCCACGGTCGATCGCGCCGCGTTCGAACGCGCCGATCGCGAGCTGGCCGCCATCCTCGCCGATGCCGCTCAGCGCGACGCGCACGCCGCGGCGCGCCGGCTGCAAGGCTTCGTCGCGTTCCGCCTGCGCCCGGTGGCCCGGTTGGGCGAACTGTCGCGCGCGCTCCGCCAGAACGACCCGAACTTCGGGCAGGACGTCTGGGACTTCGCCCTGCTTCTCGACGGTGTGACCGGGGAGCCGGATTCGCCGGGCGTGCTGGCCGCCGGCAAGGATGCGCTGGTCACGGCCGCCGCCGCCGACGAACTCGCGGACTGGGTGCTCACGTTCCAGCGCGGGCCCGACGCATTCCCGCGCGCGCTGGTGCGCTGGCGCGTGCAGCGTTCGCTGCCGTGGCTCGTCGCCGCGCTCGCCTGCGCCCCGGCCGGGGCGCGCGAGGTGAGCGAACTGCTCGACGCTGCCGCGGGCGTGGCGCCGGTCTCACCGGCGTTCGCCACGATCGGCTCGCACCGCGCCCGGCTGCTGGCCGCGCGCGGCGACGTCCCCGGCGCGCGGCGCGCGCTCGACTCGGCGCTCGCCCGCCCGGCGCTGCCGGTGGGCAGCCGCAATGCGCTGCTCGCCCAGCGCGCGGCGCTGGCCGCCGACATGGCGGCGCTGCTCGCCGACCTGCCGCGCGCCCCGGCGAACATCCTCTACGGCGGTGACGTAAGCACCGAGCCCACGCCGCTGCTCGCGTGGGAGGGGGCCGAGCCCGACTCCGCCCGCGCCGCGCTGCTCGCGCGCCGCCATCGCGCCGAGTGCTTCGATGCCGACGGCGCCGCGCTCTTCAATCGCGCCCTGCCGTTGTCGCGCTGGCAGGAGGCTGCCGAGAGCGCCGCGCTGCCCGCGCGCCTGCGCCGCGAACTCGCGCTGGCCGGCTGGACGCGCGCGGTGCTGCTCGCCGACAGCGCTCGCGCCGCCGCCTTCGCCGTCCAGGCGCGCGCGCTCGAGCCTTCGCTCGCCGCCGACCTCGCGGAGTGGGAGCGCGCGACGACCGCCGGCGCGCGCGCGTTCGCCGCGGCGTTGCTGATCGGGCGCCGGCCCGGCATGCAGCCGTTCGTCAACAGCGGGCTCGAGCGGCTCGAGCCCCTCGACCGGCTCGACGACTACCGCGACAACTGGTGGGCATCGCGCGACATCGTCATGCGCGGCGAGTACGGCGTTCCGGTGGGCGAGGCGGCCACGGGGGCGACGTTTCGGGATGCGATCGAGTCGGCGCCCCCGGCGCCGGCGTTCCTCACGCCCGCCGAGCGCGCCGCCGCCGCCTCGCAGATGGCGTCACTCGCGCGCGCGCAGGCCGCGCCCGGCTGGCTCGGCGATCGCATCCTGGCGTTCGCGCGCTCGCATCCGCGCGACCCGCGCGTGCCCGAGGCGCTGCACCGGCTGGTGCGGGCGGTGCGGCTGGGCGCCAGCGACGAGCGCGGCGCCGCGCAGGCGCGCGAGGCGTTCCAGCTGCTGCACAAGCGGTACCCCGGCAATGCCTGGACGCGCCGGACGAAGTCGTGGGGCGTGTGACGGGCGGCTGAGCCGGAATCAGCGCCGCGCGGCGCCCCACGCCGCCATCAAAGCCGCCAGCTGCGACGGTGTCGCGCCCGGCGCCTCGAACGCGAGCCGCTCGGGGATCCAGCGCGGCTTCACGCGGTACGGGCCGCCCTCCTGCGGGCAGTGCGTGTCGCAGTTGCCGCATTCGTTGCACGTGCCGCCGTCCACGACCCACTGCAGCTCGCGCGAAAAGTCGCCGTTCGCCAGCGCGGTCGGCGGCGTCTCGAGCGAGTGGAAGGAGCCGTTGGGGCAGACGAGCAGG